>NZ_JBSHBN010000100.1:0-35441 GCF_053612025.1 Kitasatospora sp. NPDC054768 | reverse complement strand
CGGCCGGGGAGCGGCCGGACGGGCGGCGCGGCGCAGTCGGGCGCGGGCGGCGGCGCTCCCCGCGGAGCCTGCCCGCCGCTCTCCCCCGGCGCCGTTCCCGGTAGTCGACACCGACGGGGCCTCCGGCTCTGGTCGGGATCGGCGTCGCCGGCTGGGGACGGCTCACCGATGGTGACGAATAGTGCCGAAAAGTGACATACCCAGCAGCCTCCAGGCTATCCCGGCCCCTGGGTCGTCTTGTCCGATTGACCTACCCGGCGGACGACGCGTCGCCCCCGGTCGGGACGCCGCCCGCCCCCGCCGTCCCGCCCTCCGTGAGCAGCCGGGCGACGTGCGGCAGCACGTCACGGTCGTGGTCGATCCAGTCCACGGCGGCCAGCTCGTCCGGGCCCAGCCAGCGCAGCGCGTCGTGGTCCTCCAGCGCGCGCGGCTCGCCCGCCAGCAATTCGGCGGCCCAGAAGCGCAGCTCCAGGCCGGGGCGCACGGCCCACGCGCCCGGCAGCCGGGTCAGCGCGCGCGCCCGGACGCCGAGCTCCTCCAGCAGCTCGCGCTCCAGCGCCTGCGCCTCCGTCTCCCCGGGCTCGGCCTTCCCGCCGGGGAACTCCCACCGGCCGGCCACCGCCTCGGGCGCGCTGCGCCGGGCGGCGAGCACCCGGCCGCCGCGGACCAGCGCGCCGCCGACCACGATCCGGGGAGCGGCCGGGGTCGCGCGGGGGTCGGGGGTCTCGGGGGTGTCCGTCGTGGCGTCCATGGGGCCGACCCTACGGGTTCAGGCGTTGCGGACCGTCCCGTCCGCCGCTCCCGGCCGGGCCTCCCCGTCCGCCTCGACCCAGTACATCTGCTTGTGGCCGCGGGCCTCGAACCCGGCGGCCAGCCGTCGGGCCTCGGCCCGGTCGAGGTCCTTGGCGACCAGGAAGCGGTTGCCGTTGTCGTCCTGCCGCATGACCCGGTGGGTGCCCATGGCGGGAGGGTACCCGGGGTCTCCCGCCGGACGTCCCGCTCCGGGCCGGACCCGTTTCCACTCGCGTGGGGCGGGCCGGTCCCCGGCTCGCGTGGGGGTCGGGCCGGGGACGCGCCCACGACGGTACGGCCGGTGGGTTACCGGCAGGTACGGGCCCGGTCAACGGCCGGTAACCAGGGGCGTGGGCGCCTCAGACCCGCAGGTCGGGCGCCTGCTCACCGGTGGACAGGCCCAGCCCGCGGCGGATGTCCAGGATCGTCGGCGCCGTCCTGGCCTCCGTCGCCCTGGCCCGGCGGAGGTCGCCCGTCAGGTCGCTGCCGGAGGCCGCGGCGTCCCAGGCGGCGGCCGCCTGCGACTTGGCCTCGACCAGCTTGGCGATCTTCGGCCGGACGTCGGCCGGCCAGGGCACCGACGGCCCGCCCAGCACCGCCGCCTGGGTCCGCGAGGCCACGGCCATCCGTCGGGCCCACGCCCGGTGGTCGGACTCGGCCTCGGCCACGTCCGCGTCCGGCGGGTCCAGGTAGACGTCGTTGAAGCTCCGGGCGGCCTCCAGGTAGGCCAGCTGGGGCGCGGTCAGGCGGCTCCGGTCGGTGCGGACCGTTCCCCGGTGCCGGTCCTCGCGGTCCTCGTAGGCGCAGGTGACGTACCGTGAGCCGGACGCCCAGTTCCTCGCGGTCGGGTAGAGGTAGACGTCGTCCATGCCGTCCGGGACGGTCCACTGGTCGAGCGCGTAGCCGTTCAGCACCGCGCGGCACAGCCGGCCGGCCGACTCGCGGGCCGCGCTCTCGCCGGGGTAGAGGCCGTTGCCGCTCGGGAGTTCGGCGGTGCCCGCCACCTCGCCGTGGTGCGGCTCGGTGCAGGCCACCCGGTGCACCCAGTACACCGTCTCGTCGCCGGCCCCCTGCGTCGTCGAACCGCCCTGGGGGGAGTCGTAGCAGTCGCCGGCCTTGAGCTCGGACCAGTGCACCGAGCCGGCCGGCGCCTTCGGGGCCTGGCCGAAGCGGCCGGCCCGCGCCGAGCTGAAGTCGGCCGCGCCGAGTGCGAGGGCCAGCAGGACCGTGCCGATCGTGCCGAGCACCAGGCCGGTCACCGCCATGCCGGAGCCGCGCTCCTTGCGGCGGTTGATCTGCACCAGCGCGAGGATGCCGAACACCAGGGCCACCGGGGACACCAGGAGCAGGCCGGTGACCAGGGAGCCGACCGCGAAGCCGTTGGTGGGGGCGGGCCCGGGACCGGGGCCGGGGAGGAACCCGGGCCCGGGGACGGCCTGACCCGGACCGGGGGCCTGGGCGTACGGGTGGCCGGGCGGGAAGACCGACCCGGCGGGGGGAGTGACGGAGGCCCAGCCACCGGCGGGCAGCGGGTACGGCGGCTGGGGCGGGGCGGCCGACGGCGGGACGGCCTGCGGGGCCGGGGCGACGGACGGACCCGCGGGCGGGCCGGCGGAGAGGTCGGGCGCGGCCCAGGGGTCGACGGCGGCGGGCGGTGCCCAGGGGTCGACGGCGGGTGGGGCGGACTCCGACCCGGCCTGGTCCTGCTCGGGCGCGGCGGCCCCGGCCTGGTCCTGCTCGGGCTCGACCGGGCTCGCGGACCCCGCGGTGTCCTTGCGGAAGTCCACCCGGGGATCCTGACCGGCCGTCGGCGCTTGCGCCGGGTCCGGGTCCGGGTCCGGGTCCGGGTCCGGGTCCGGGTCCGTGCCTGTCCCCGTACCGGTGTCCGTCCCCGTACCGGTGTCCGCGCCCGCCCCCGGACGGGTGTCCGTGTCCGCGTCGACCCCCGTGGCCGCGGGCGACTCCGGCCCCGGAACGGGCGGCTCGGACTCAGGCTTGGACACGTGGACTCCCCCAACCCACCGGAACGGGCATCGGCTCGGCACTCGGCACCATGGCTCGGACCCGAACGGGCCCGATCTGAACGGTCGCGCGACTTTACCCGATCTTTCCGAACGCCTGCCCGCCCTGCCCGGACCGCCCTGCCCGCCCTGCCCGGACCGCCCTGCCCGCCCCTCGTCGGTTCGGCCGCGTCGGCTCAGCCGCGGGCCAGGATCTCGCCGTGCAGCATCGAGAACCAGCCGTCCCCGGCGGCGCTCCACTCCCGCCAGCCGTCCGCGATCCGGCCCAGCTCGTCCTGGTCCGCGAAGCCCCGCTCGACCGCCGTCCGGCCCAGCGCGGTGCCCGTCACCCGGTCCGCCCACAGCCCGCCCCACCAGGCGCGCTGCTCGGGCGTCGCGTACGTCCAGGTGCCGGCGCTCGCGGTGACCTCGGTGAAGCCGGCCGCGCGGGCCCAGGACAGCAGCCGCCGGCCGGCGTCCGGCTCGCCGCCGTTGGCGCGGGCGGTCCGCCGGTACAGCTCCAGCCACCGGTCCAGCGCGGGCTCCTCCGGGAACCAGGTCATCGAGGCGTAGTCGACGTCGCGGACCGCGACCACGCCGCCCGGCGCCGTCACCCGCCGCAGCTCGCGCAGCGCGGCCACCGGGTCGGCCACGTGCTGCAGCACCTGGTGGGCGTGCACCACGTCGAACTCGCCGTCCGGGTACGGCAGTCGGTGCACGTCGGCACAGGCGAGGGCGACGTTGGACAGGCCCCGGCCGGCGATGTGCCCGGCGGCCTGCTCCAGCACCTCGGCGGAGGCGTCCACCGCGACCACCCGCCCCTGCGGGCCGACCAGTTCGGCCAGGTCCGCGGTGATCGTGCCGGGCCCGCAGCCGACGTCCAGCAGGGCCTGCCCGGGCCGCAGTTCGGGCAGCAGGTAGCCGGCCGAGTCGGCGGCGGTGCGGGAGCGGTGCGAGCGCAGCACGGCCTCCTGGTGGCCGTGGGTGTAGACGGCGGCGGGCTGCGGTCCGGTCATGAGATCCCCCTCGATGCGGTCGGCCGCGGGGCTCCGCGGCGCCCCCGACGCTACCCGCCGTTCCGTATGTCGAGAAGATCCGTCTCGAATGTCGGTCACGGCGGGCCCGGGCCGCACCCGGCCGCCGTACCGTGGAGGCGCCCCCGACAGAACGGTCCCCGCCCATGCCCGGCCCGCGCCCCTACGTCCTGCTGAGCGCCGCCGTCTCGCTCGACGGCCACCTCGACGACGCCTCCCCCGACCGGCTGCTGCTCTCCAACGCCGCCGACTTCGACCGGGTCGACGAGGAGCGCGCCGCCGCCGACGCGATCCTGGTCGGCGGCAACACCCTGCGCGCCGACAACCCCCGGCTGCTGGTCAACGACCCCGCCCGCCGGGCCGCCCGACTGGCGGCCGGCCGGCCCGAGTACCCGCTGAAGGTGACGCTCAGCGCGAGCGGCGCGCTCGACGCCGGGCTGCGGTTCTGGCACACCGGCGGCGCCCGCCTCGCCTACACCACGGACGCCGGGGCGGCGGTGCTGCGCCCCCGGCTGGACGGGCTGGCCGAGGTGGTCGCACTGGGCGACACGGTGGACCCCGGCGCGGTGCTGGACGACCTGGGCGCCCGCGGGGTTCGCCGGCTGATGGTCGAGGGCGGCGGGGGCGTGCACACCCAGTTCCTGGCCCAGGGGCTGGCGGACGAACTCCAGCTGGCCGTCGCCCCGCTGCTGGTCGGCCAGGCCGAGGCGCCCCGGTTCGTCCGCCCCTCCGCGTTCCCGGGCGGGCCGGCCCGACGGATGCGGCTGCTGGAGGCACGTACCGTGGGCGACGTCGTCCTGCTCAGGTACGCCCCGAAGGAGCCCGCGCCGTGACCCCGTCCGCGTCCACCGACCTCGACCACCTGCGCCGGGCCGTCGAGCTCTCCCGCCGCTGCCCGCCGTCCGGGACGGCCTTCTCGGTCGGCGCGGTGATCGTCGGCGCCGACGGCACGGTGCTGGCGGAGGGCTACAGCCGGGAGACCGACCCGCACGACCACGCGGAGGAGGCGGCGCTGGCCAAGCTTCCGGCGGGCGACCCCCGGCTGCGCGGGGCGACCGTCTACAGCTCGCTGGAGCCCTGCGGGCAGCGCGCCTCGCGGCCGATGCCGTGCGCCCGACTGCTCGTCGCGGCGGGCGTGCCGCGAGTGGTGGTCGCCTGGCGCGAGCCGGACCTGTTCGTCACCGACTGCCAGGGCACCGCGCTGCTGACGGCGGCCGGCATCGAGGTGGTGGAGCTGCCGGAGCTGGCCGCCGAGGCCCGCGCGGTCAACGCCCACCTGCTCGGGTGATCTTTTGTATCATTGAGAAACAAAGAGCTCGCATTCTCCGGCTCTGCCGTCGTCGCACCCCCCGAGGAGCCGCCCCATGCCCGCTACCCCCGTCCGGCTGACCGCCCGCGCCGTCCTCCTGGACATGGACGGCACCCTGGTCAACTCCGACGCCGTGGTCGAGCGCTGCTGGAGCCGCTGGGCCGGGCGGCACGGCCTGGACCCCGCCGAGGTGCTCGCCGTCGCGCACGGCCGCCAGGGCCACGCGACCATGGCCGCCCTGCTGCCCGAACGCCCGGTCGCACTCAACCTGGCCGACAACGAGCGGATGCTCGACGAGGAGCGCGCCGACACCGAGGGCGTCGTCCCGGTGCCCGGCGCCGCCGCCTTCCTCGCCTCGCTGGCCGGCCTCCCGCACGCCCTGGTCACCTCCGCCGACCAGCCGCTCGCCCGGGTCCGGATGGCCGCCGCCGACCTGCCGCTGCCGCCCGTCCTGGTCACCGCCGAGTCCGTCGGCGCCAGCAAGCCCGACCCCGAGGGCTTCCTCAAGGGTGCCGCCGCCGTCGGCTTCGCCCCCGCCGACTGCCTCGCCTTCGAGGACTCCGGCGCCGGCATCGCCGCCGCCAAGGCCGCCGGCACCCGCGTCATCGGCATCGGCCCGCGCGCCCTCCCCCACCACCCGGACGCCCACGCCGACACGCTCGCCACCGTCACCGTCACCGCCGCCCCCGACGGCCTGCTCACCGTCACCATCGGCTGACCCCGGACCGCCGGACCCCCGGGGCCCGCACAGCACCGGGTCGGCACGGGAAAACGCACGGGGCCCGCCTCAGGGGAGGCGGGCCCGTCCGACCTGCGCATGCGGCAGGTCGGGTCGGCTCAGGGAGCGGGTCGATCAGACGTTGAAGCGGAATACCCACCACAAGGCTGCGACCTGCGAAGATGCCGATCCTGGCGACCCAAGTCAGCACAGAATCAGCACGGTGACTCGAACACGCAGCCAGCCATCAGTAGTGGTAGCGGGCGGCCAGAACGATGATCTCCCGGTCCGTCACCAAGTAGACGAGGCGATGCTCGTCATCGATCCGCCGCGACCAGGCTCCTGGCAAGTGGTACTTCAGCGGCTCGGGCTTGCCGATGCCGGTGAACGGGTCGCGCAACACGTCCTCGATGAGTTTGTTGATCCTCGCGAGCATCTTGCGGTCGCTCTTGAGCCAGGACGTGTAGTCCTCCCAGCCCTGTTCTTCGAAGACGAGCCTCACTCGACACCCCGCCCGGCATCAGCCGAGTCGGGGTCGATGAGTGTGCGCTCGGAGAGCCCTATACCGTTCAGCGCATTGTCGTACGCCTTGAGCAAGCGACGCGCATTCGCCGGCGAACGCAGGAGGTACGAGCCCTCACGCAGGGCGGCATAGTCCTCGGCAGAGACGAGCACGGCATTTCCGTGCTTGGACACGATCTCGATGGCGTCGTGATCCTCGTTGACCTTCTTGATCAACGGGAAGAGATCCCTGCGGGCCTCGCTCGCGGTGATGGACATGACGCGTACCCCCTTCGGCGAGTGGTACCGAATAACGTACCACCCGAGTGCGCTTCCGAGGGGGTCGACGACCGGTGGGGACCCCCGAAGGTCAGCACCGGGTCGGCACGGGAAAACGGACGGGGCCCGCCTCAGAGGAGGCGGGCCCCGTCCGACCCTGCGCATGCGGCAGGTCGGGTCGGCTCAGGGAGCGGGTCGATCAGACGTTGAAGCGGAACTCCACCACGTCGCCGTCCTGCATGACGTACTCCTTGCCCTCGATGCGGGCCTTGCCCTTGGAGCGGGCCTCGGCGATGGAGCCGGTCTCGACCAGGTCGGCGAAGGAGATCACCTCGGCCTTGATGAAGCCCTTCTGGAAGTCGGTGTGGATGACTCCGGCGGCCTCGGGGGCGGTGGCGCCCTTCTTGATGGTCCAGGCGCGGGTTTCCTTGGGGCCGGCCGTCAGGTAGGTCTGCAGGCCGAGGGTGTCGAAGCCGACCCGGGCGAGGGTGGCGAGGCCGGGCTCCTCCTGGCCCATGGACTGGAGGAGCTCCAGGGCCTCGGCGTCGTCCAGCTCGATCAGCTCGGACTCGATCTTGGCGTTCAGGAAGATCGCCTCGGCCGGGGCGACCAGCTCGCGCTGGGCGTCCTTGAAGTCCTCGTCGGCCAGCTCGTCCTCGTCCACGTTGAAGACGTAGAGGAAGGGCTTGGCGGTCAGCAGGTGGAGCTCACGGATCGGGGCGGTGTCGAAGCCGGCCTCGAAGAGGGTCTTGCCGGTCTCCAGGATCGCCTGCGCGGCCTCGGCGGCGGCCAGCACGGGGGCGGTGTCCTTCTTGAGGCGCGCCTCCTTCTGGAGCCGCGGCAGGACCTTCTCGACGGTCTGGAGGTCGGCCAGGATCAGCTCGGTGTGGATGGTCTCGATGTCGTCCTTGGGCGACACCTTGCCGTCCACGTGCACCACGTCCGGGTCGGTGAAGGCGCGCACGACCTGGCAGATCGCGTCGGACTCGCGGATGTTGGCGAGGAACTTGTTGCCCAGGCCCTCGCCCTCGCTGGCGCCGCGCACGATGCCGGCGATGTCGACGAAGTCGACGGTGGCCGGGAGGATGCGCTGGGAGCCGAAGATCTCGGCGAGCTTGGCCAGCCGCTCGTCCGGGACGCCCACCACGCCGACGTTCGGCTCGATGGTGGCGAACGGGTAGTTGGCCGCCAGCACGTCGTTCTTGGTCAGGGCGTTGAACAGGGTCGACTTGCCGACGTTCGGCAGGCCGACGATTCCGATCGTGAGCGACATGAAGCGCAGTCCCGTGGGCTTGGAGGAGTTGGGTCGGCACCGTACGGGCCGACCCCCAAGTCTACGGGCAGCCCCCGCCCCGCCTCACAGCTCGTCGCCCCACCGGACGCGGACGGGCCGTTCGAAGGTGAGATCGGTCATGCCGTCCCCTGCGAGGAGACCCGTGCGCGGATCCGGTGACCGTGGTGCACCGAGCCGACGGGGCAGGTCAGCCGACCTGAGTGACGATCACATCACTGCTCCGCCCGGAGACACGGGCCGGGACCTGAACGGTCCATTACACAGTGTGGCGATGATCGGACCGTACGTTGGACGGGTGGAGCAGAGCATCCGTACCCAGCCGCCAGGGCCCAGACGCCGTCCCCCGACCCGCGCGACCGCCCCCGCCGTCCCCGGTCCAGGCCGGGCTCCCGAGACCGCCGCAGCCCCCTCCGGGCCCGCCCCCGCCTCCCGGCCGCGCCCGGTGCCCGGACCGTCCGCCGCCGCCCGCCCGGCCGGCCCCCGGCTGCGCCTGCGCCTGCCGCTGCGCGGGCGCGGGCGCGGCGACGACCAGCTGTACGGGCGGCGGCGCACCGGCCGGCCGGCCCGGCTGACGGCCATCGGCACCGGGGTGGTCGCCGTCCTGGCGACGCTCGCGGTGGCGGGCCTGGACCGGCTGCTCTTCGACGACCTGGGCTGGCTGTTCGGCCTCGGCTACCTGGTGGTCTGCTTCCAGCTGGCCGTCCGGGTGCGCTACGCCGATCTGCTGGCCGCGCCGATCAGCGGGCCGATCGCCTTCGCGCTCGCGCTGCTGCTGCTCGAACCGGTGAGCTCCCCCGGCGTCACCGCCCAGGTGGTCTCGCTGGCGACCGGGCTGGCGCTGCGGGCCGGCTGGCTGTTCTCCGGCACCGGGCTGGCCACGCTGATCGTGCTCGCCCGGTTCGTCGCCCAGCGCCGGATCCACCGCACCCGCTGAGCCCCTCCCCGCCGGTCGCGGCCGGGGGCCCGCCCCGCCGGTCGCCACGGAGACGGGGCCGGGGCCGGGGCCGGGGCCCGCCCGTCAGCCCTCCGCCCGGGCCGCCGCCATGGCGGCGCCGACGATGCCCGCGTCGTTGCGCAGCTCCGCCGGCACCACCCGTGCCTCGCGGTCCTTCAGCAGCGGCAGGAACTTCTCGTGCTTGCGGCTCACCCCGCCGCCGATCACGATCAGCCGCGGCGAGAACAGTCCCTCCACCAGGTCCAGGTACTCGTCGACCCGCCCGGCCCACTGCTCCCAGGTCAGCCCGTGCCGCTCCTTGGCCGCCGAGGAGGCCCGGCGCTCGGCGTCCTTGCCGCGCAGCTCCAGGTGGCCCAGCTCGGTGTTGGGCACCAGCGTGCCGTCCACGAACAGGGCGCTGCCGATGCCGGTGCCGAAGGTGAGCACCAGGACGACGCCCGGCTCGGCCCGTCCGGCGCCGTGGGTCAGCTCGGCCAGCCCGGCCGCGTCCGCGTCGTTCAGGACGGTCGCGGGCATGCCCAGCGCCTCGCGGAAGAGGCCCGCCGCGTCCAGGCCGATCCAGCCCTTGTCGACATTGGCCGCCGTCCTGGTGCGGCCGTCGACGACCACGCCGGGGAAGGTCAGCCCGACCGGGCCCTGGTGGCCGAAGTGGCGGACCACCTCGCAGACGGCGTCGACCACGGCCCCGGGGGCGGACGGCTGCGGGGTGAGCACCTTGTGGCGCTCCTCGGCGAGCGTGCCCCGGGCGAGGTCGACGGGCGCGCCCTTGATCCCCGAGCCGCCGATGTCCACGCCGAATACCGCCGTCATCACGTCACCCTCCGCCGTCGGCCGCGGACCGGGCCGGTTCGCGGCCGGTGAATTGTCCACAGCCTGTGCACAAAACTACGAGAGTGCGCCGGGGCCCGCACAGCAGGAAGCCGCACCACCGGGAGCCGCGCGGCGCGAGGCCGCACGGCGGAAGGGCCGGCACCCCGTGCGGGGTACCGGCCCTTCCGGGTGGGGTCAGAGCTTGCCCGCCGCCTCGGCGCGCAGGTCGCGGCGCAGCTCCTTGGGCAGCGAGAAGACCAGGTGCTCCTCGGCGGTCTTGACCGTCTCGACCGTGTCGTAACCGCGCGCGGCCAGGAACTCCAGCACGCCGTCGACCAGGATCTCCGGCACCGAGGCGCCGCTGGTCAGGCCGACCGTGGTGACGCCCTCCAGCCACTCCTCGCGGATCTCCTCGGCGAAGTCCACCAGGTGGGCGGCCTTGGCGCCGTACTCCAGGCCGACCTCGACCAGGCGCACGGAGTTGGAGGAGTTCTTGGAGCCGACCACGATCAGCAGGTCGGTCTCCGGGGCCAGCTGCTTGACCGCGACCTGGCGGTTCTGGGTGGCGTAGCAGATGTCGTCGCTGGGCGGGCTGACCAGCTGCGGGAAGCGGTTCTTCAGCTCGCCGACGGTGGCCATGGTCTCGTCCACGGACAGGGTGGTCTGGGACAGCCAGACGACCTTGGACTCGTCCCGGACCTGCACGTTGGCGACGTCCTCGGCACCGTCCACCAGGTGGATCCGGTCCGGGGCCTCGCCCATGGTGCCGATGACCTCCTCGTGGCCCTCGTGGCCCACCAGCAGGATGTCGAAGCCCTCGTCGGCGAAGCGGACGGCCTCCTTGTGCACCTTGGTGACCAGCGGGCAGGTCGCGTCGACGGTGGCGAGCTTCCCGGCCCGCGCCTCGTCGTGGACGGACGGGGCGACGCCGTGCGCGGAGAAGACGACGATCGAGCCCTCCGGCACCTCCTCCGTCTCGTCGACGAAGATCGCGCCCTTCTTCTCCAGGGTCTGCACCACGTACTTGTTGTGGACGATCTGCTTGCGGACGTAGATGGGCGCCCCGTACTGCTCCAGGGCCTTCTCCACGGCGATCACGGCGCGGTCGACTCCCGCGCAGTAGCCCCGGGGGGCGGCGAGCAGGACACGGCGCTGCGCGGTCTTGGACATGGCTCCATCGTACGGGCGGCCACGACCCGCGCTCGTCCTCCCGGCCTCCCGCCGGGCCGCCCCACCAATGGCGGACACTTTCCGCGCAGACCCGGTCATTTGCGCCCAAAATATGGTGTCTATGAGCTCTGTGAGCGAGCAGGCGACGCCGAGCGGCCTGCGCCGCAGCCTGGGCGTGCGCGATCTGATGGTCTACGGGCTGCTGTTCATCGCCCCGATGGCGCCGGTGGGCGTGTTCGGCGTGCTGGACGCCAAGAGCCACGGAGCCGTCGCCACCGTGTACCTCGCCGCGACGGTGGCGATGGCCTTCACGGCCTCCTCGTACGCCCAGATGGTGCGCGCCGTGCCGCAGACCGGCTCGGTGTTCGCCTACGCGCGGGCCGGGCTGGGCGAGGGCCCGGGCTTCATCGCCGGGTGGATGGTGATGCTCGACTACCTGCTGATCCCCGCGGTGGCCTACCTGTTCTCCGGGATCGCGCTGAACTCCCTGGTGCCGGACGTCTCGCGCTGGGTCTGGACGGCGCTCGCGGTGGTGGTGACCACCGCGCTCAACCTGGCCGGGGTGCGGACGGCGGCGGCGATCGGCTTCGCGGTGCTCGCGATGGAGATCGCGGTGCTGCTGGTGTTCATGGCCGCCGCCGTGGTGGCGCTGGCCCAGGACGGCGCCCGGCGCGGCTGGGACACCCCGTTCACCGCCGTCGGGGACTTCTCGCTGACCGCGGTGATCTCGGCGGTGTCCGTCGCGGTGCTCTCCTACCTGGGCTTCGACGCGATCGCCACCTTCGTGGAGGAGGCGGTCGGCGCCTCGGCGGCCGTGGCCCGGGCGGTGCTCTGGTGCCTGGCGCTGGCCGGAGTGCTGTTCGTCGCCCAGACCTACCTGGCGGCCCTGCTGGAGCCGACCGGACCGCAGCAGCTGGCCGCCGACCCGGCGGCGCAGGGCTCGGCCTTCTACGACACCGTGGAGAGCGGCGTCGGGCACTGGCTGCACGTACTGGTGGCGGCCAGCAAGGCGATCGGCGCGGCCTTCGCGGCCCTGGCCGGGCAGGCCGCGGCCGGGCGGCTGCTCTTCGCGATGGCCCGGGACGGCCGGCTGCCGCGGGCCCTCGGTTCGGTCGACCCGGCCAGCGCGGTCCCGCGCCGGGCGCTGCTGGCGGCCGCGGTGATCACGATGGCGGCGGCGGTCTGGGCGGCCAACCGGGACGACGGCCTGGACCGGCTCACCTCGGTCGTGAACGTGGGCGCGCTGACCGCCTTCGCGCTGCTGCACGCCTCGGTGATCGGCTGGTACGCGGTGCGGCACGGCTCGCGGCGGTGGCTCCCGCACGTGGTCGTGCCGGTGCTGGGGATCGCGGTGATCGCGGCGGTCGTGTACGAGGCCTCGGGCACCGCGCAGCTCGTCGGGCTGGTCTGGCTGGTGGTCGGCCTGGTGGTGCTCGCCGTCCAGGGCTCCACCGGCCGGGGCGGCACCGGCCGGGGTCCCGGCCGTGTCGGCGGACGCCGCTAGCCTCGTACGCATGGCCAACACCAGCTCCCCCGAAGCGCCGCTCCCGGTCGGCAAGGTCTCCGCGCTGATCGGCGGCTGGATCGACCGGCTCGGCGCGGTCTGGGTGGAGGGGCAGATCACCCAGCTCAGCCGCCGCCCCGGCGCGGGCGTGGTGTTCCTGACCCTGCGCGACCCGCAGGCCGACGTGTCGCTCACGGTGACCTGCTTCCGCTCGGTGTTCGACCAGGTCGCGGACGTGGTGCAGGAGGGCGCGCGGGTCGTCGTGCACGCCAAGCCGGAGTGGTACGCGGCGCGCGGGCAGCTGTCCCTGCGCGCCTCGGAGATCCGCCCGGTGGGCCTCGGCGAGCTGCTGGCCCGGCTGGAGCAGCTGAAGCGGCGGCTCGCCGGGGAGGGCCTGTTCGCGGCGGAGCGCAAGAAGCCGCTGCCGTTCCTGCCGCAGTGCGTCGGGCTGGTCACCGGGCGCGGCTCGGCGGCCGAGCGGGACGTCCTGGAGAACGCCCGGCGGCGCTGGCCGGCCGTGCGCTTCGAGGTGCGCAACGTCCCGGTGCAGGGGGTCAGCGCGGTGGAACGGGTGAGCGCGGCCGTGCGGGAGCTGGACGAGCACCCCGAGGTGGACGTGATCGTCGTGGCCCGCGGCGGCGGCAGCGTGGAGGACCTGCTGCCGTTCTCGGACGAGGGCCTGGTGCGGCTGGTCGCGGCCGCCCGTACGCCGGTGGTGAGCGCGATCGGGCACGAGCCGGACCAGCCGCTGCTGGACTTCGTGGCCGACCTGCGCGCCTCCACCCCGACCGACGCGGCCAAACGGGTGGTTCCGGACGTCGGTGAGGAGCTGGCCAAGGTCCGCCAGCTGCGCGACCGCGCCCGCCGGTACGTGCTGTCCCGGGTCGAGCGCGAGCAGCACGGGCTGGACGGGGTGCGCAGCCGCCCGTCGCTGGCCGCCCCGCACCGGATGCTGGACGGTCGGGGGCAGGAGGTGGACGGCCTGCTGGAGCGGGCCCGGCGCACCCTGCGGCACCGGCTGGACCACGCGCAGAGCGACCTCGGGCACACCCTGGCCCGGGTGGTGGCGCTCTCCCCGGCGGCCACCCTGGAGCGCGGCTACGCGGTGCTCCAGCGCACGGACGGCACGGTGGTGACCGACCCGGCGCAGGTCGCGCCCGGCGAGGGGCTGCACGCGCGGGTGGCGGGCGGCGGCTTCGACGTCACCGCGACTCCCGGGTAGTCGCCCGCCGCCGCGGGCCGGGGCTGGGGAGTGTCGGCCCGAGCCCCTACGCTGGCACCCATGGCAGAGCAGCAGGAGCAGCAGGACGCGGCGCCGAACCCGGACGACGCGCTGGGCTACGAGCACGCCCGGGACGCGCTGCTGGACGTCGTCCGGCAGCTGGAGACCGGCGGGACCTCGCTGGAGGAGTCGCTGGCCCTGTGGGAGCGCGGCGAGCAGCTGGCGAAGGTGTGCCAGCGCTGGCTGGACGGCGCCCGGGCCCGGCTGGACGCCGCGCTGGCCGCCGAGGAGGGGGCGACCCCCGACGGGGAGTGAGGCGGATCACATCCGCTTGGGGAATCGTTGAATCTTCACCTATGTTGGAGGAAGTGAACGGCCGCGGCCGATCACCCCGACGAACCCCTTTTCCGCATGAGGTGCAGAAGCATGACCACCGACGCCCTGGTACTCGACGCTGCCGCTCAGGACCTCCTGTTCCGCGAGGCCCGCACCGCCAACACCTTCACCGACGAGCAGGTCTCCGACGAGCAGGTCCAGGCCATCTACGAGCTGGTCAAGTACGGCCCGACCGCCTTCAACCAGCAGCCGCTGCGCGTCGTCCTGGTCCGCTCGGCCGAGGGTCGCGAGCGCCTCGTCCGGCAGATGGCGGACGGCAACAAGGCCAAGACCGCCGCCGCCCCGCTGGTCGCCATCCTGGCCGTGGACAACGAGTTCCACGAGGAGCTGCCGACCCAGCTCCCGCACTTCCCCCAGGCCAAGGACCTGTTCTTCTCGGAGCGCAGCGTCCGTGAGCAGTCCGCCACGATGAACGGCGCCCTGCAGGCCGCCTACTTCATCATCGGCGTGCGCGCCGCCGGCCTGGCCGCCGGCCCGATGACCGGCTACGACGCCGAGGGCATCAACAAGGAGTTCTTCGGCGACGGCGAGCACTCAGTGCTGGCCGTGGTCAACATCGGCCGCCCGGGCGAGGACGCCTGGTTCCCGCGTTCGCCGCGCCTGGCCTACGACGAGGTCGTCACCACGGCCTGATCCGCCCCGCGCACGCCGAAGGGCCCCGCACCGGTTCGTCCGGTGCGGGGCCCTTTCGGCGTGTCCGGGAAGGCGGGCGGAAGCGGGGCTACTTGAGCGCCTGCGCCAGCTCGGCCAGCTCCTCGTAGGAGGCGGTGCCGGTGAGCAGGGTGGTCCCGGGGCCGGTCTGGACGGCCAGCGCGCGGTCCTTCTCGCCCTGCACCCGGTCCCAGGTGCGGCCGGCCACCTCGGAAGTGCCGTCCGACGCGGCGCCCTTGACGTGGTCGGCCAGCAGGGAGTCGCGCGGCACGTCGCTCTGCTCGATCGCCGCGTACCGGCCCGAGGGGGTCACGAAGCCCAGGTGCCAGGCGTTGCCCTTGCCGTTGTTCTGGTCGGCCGGCCGGTAACCGACCGAGGTGGCCCGCCACTTGTCCGACAGCCCCTCCGGGGAGAGCAGCGGGTACGGCGCGGCGCGCTTGGCGGAGGCCGCCTCCACCCGGTACCCGACCACGCGCACCGGGTCGCCGCCGGATCCGTGCGGGAGGAACAGGTACCCGATCCCGACGACGAAACCGACGGCCAGCATCGACAGGACCATGTCCCGTACGGTCTGCCGGCCCCTCATGCCCTTGCTGTCTGCTGCCACCCCCACATGGTGACTCATCCACATCCCCGGGCGGTCACCAGGGGTGTCCACGGACGGGTGATACCGGGCGAATCGGTGGTTTCCGCCACAGAGCAGCGACCTGCGCCACAGACAGTCATCTCGTGGGCAGATACGATCGCAATACCCTCACCACGGCGTTCGACCTGGCAGTAGTCGGGCGCTCACTGGCCGTCGCGTACAGAGAGGTAACGACGATGACCACGCAGTACCCGCACCACCTTCCCAGTGCCCTGGAGGTCGCGCCCGAGGCTCCGGACCGGAACCTCGCGCTCGAACTCGTCCGGGTCACCGAGGCGGCCGCGATGGCCGCCGGCCGGTGGGTCGGACGTGGCGACAAGAACGGCGCGGACGGTGCCGCCGTGAAGGCGATGCGCACCCTCGTCTCGACCGTGTCGATGAACGGCGTCGTCGTCATCGGCGAGGGCGAGAAGGACGAAGCCCCGATGCTCTACAACGGCGAGCGGGTCGGCGACGGCACCGGCGCCGAGTGCGACGTCGCCGTCGACCCGGTCGACGGCACCACGCTGACCGCCAAGGGCATGAACAACGCGGTGGCCGTACTGGCTGTCGCCGACCGCGGCACCATGTTCGACCCCAGCGCCGTGTTCTACATGGACAAGCTGGTGGCCGGCCCGGAGGCCGCCGAGTTCGTCGACATCACCGCCCCGGCGGCGGTCAACATCCGCCGGGTCGCCAAGGCCAAGGGCAGCGCCGTCGAGGACGTCACCGTCGTCGTGCTCGACCGCCCGCGCCACGACGGCCTGGTCCGGGAGATCCGCGAAGCGGGCGCCCGGATCAAGTTCATCTCGGACGGCGACGTGGCCGGCGCGATCATGGCCGCCCGCGAGGGCACCGGCGTCGACCTGCTGATGGGCATCGGCGGCACCCCGGAGGGCATCATCGCGGCCTGCGCGATGAAGTGCATGGGCGGCGTGATCCAGGGCCGGCTGTGGCCCAAGGACGACGCCGAGCGGCAGAAGGCCCTGGACGCCGGCCACGACCTGGACCGGGTCCTCACCACGGACGACCTGGTCAGCGGCGAGAACGTGTTCTTCGTCGCCACCGGGATCACCGACGGCGAGCTGCTGCGCGGCGTGCACTACCGCTCGGAGACCGCCACCACCAGCTCGCTGGTGATGCGCTCCAAGAGCGGCACCATCCGCGAGATCAACTCCACCCACAAGCTCTCGAAGCTGCGGGCGTACAGCGCGATCGACTTCGACCGCGCCAACTGAGCCCCACCCGAGCGCGCTTCGCGGCCCCGGCGGAATCCCCCTCCGCCGGGGCCGCGGTGCGTCGCCGTCCCGCTCTCGGGCCCGTCGTCACCCGGCTATCCGGCGCCGCGCGGCCGCCGTCACCAGGGCCGCCTCGCGCAGTTCCGTGTCCCGGCGCCGCCGCCGGGCCAGCACCACCCGCCGCTCGGCGGCCGTCAGCCCGCCCCAGACCCCGTACGGCTCCGGCTGGGCCAGCGCGTGCTCGCGGCACTCCAGCAGCACCGGGCAGCGGGCGCACACCTGCTTGGCCTGCTCCTCGCGCGACAGCCGGGCCGCCGTCGGCTCCTTGGAGGGCGCGAAGAACAGCCCCACCTCGTCCCGCCGACACGCGGCGCCGGTGTGCCAGGGGTTGTCCTCGCCCGCGGGGGAACCCGCCGGGCCGCCCTGCGGCTGCGGCTGCGGACGGACGCCGGGACGGCGTTCCAGGACCTGCGCAGCGGCGACTGGCGAGGTGGTGCGGGACTCGATCGGATGCAGCACGGCCGTACTCCTGACGAGGCTCTCGGACACGGGGACCCCTCGCTCCCCCGCCGGCCGCGAGCCCCCGCTGTCCAGCCCGGGCACGGCCGCTCGGCCGCCTCCGGTGCGCAGCCGTCCAAGAAGCGATGTGCGGAAGGAACTACCCCGCCCGGCCGCGATTCATGCACACTGCACGCAATCGACTACGCAGAGCACCGGCCGCAACGCCGAGCGCCCGACCGGGAGTTGATCCCCGATCGGGCGCTGTGCAGGTCAACGGCGGTCAGTCGGTGCCGAGTTGGCGCCGCACCCATTCCTTCAGCTTCTTGCCCCGGCGCGGCTTCGCCTCGCAACCACCGAACAGCGCAAGGCCCTTGATCCGGACAACCGGAGCGTACGGGTCCGCCGCGGTCGTCTCCCGGACGTCGAAGCCGCCGAAGATGCCGATGCCGGATCCCTGCAGGCTCACGTTCTCCGGGACCCTGACCTGGACCCCGCCGAAGATCGCCGTCACCGTGATCTCCACCTCGGGGGACTCGAACACGGCGTCGGTCAGGTCGATCTCCACCCCGCCGAACGCGGCGAAGGCGCTCAGGTGCGAGCCCACCCGCCAACGGCCCTTGCGGGCCGCGCCGCCGAAGACCGCCACCACCGTCGGCGACTCCTGGCGCGCGGGCGGCTGCGGCGGCGGGCCCTGCGGGGCACTCAGCGGCTGCTTCTCGAAGGACAGCGGGCGGGCCGGCAGGTCCCGGGTCAGCGGCACGAGGTCGCCGAAGGTCTTCGAGGCGTACGCGGCCTCGATCCGCTCCGCGTGCTCGTCCGCGTCCAGGCGGCCCTCGGCGTAGGCGTCCCGCAGCAGTTCCGCGACCTTCTCGCGGTCGGCGTCGGAGACCCGCAGGTCCGCCTCCGCGACCGGCGCGTGCGGCCGCGGCGCGGCCTCCGCCCTGGTCTCGGGCTTGAGTTCCGGCTCGGGTTCGGGCTTGGTCATCGGTACGGGCGCCGGCACCGGCGGCTGCCCCGAATCGTCGTGCGACGGCGAGTTGTCCACGGGGGTCAGCCTAGTCGCTCGCACTCCTGCGCGAGTGAGCCCGGTCACGCAAGGCTGCCCTGTCCGCATGCCGACTTCCACCGGGTCCTACCCTGGATGATGCTTCGCCGACGCAGCCGGACCAACTGGACAGCTAAGGACCGCCCCCATGGCTCCCACGCCAGACTTCGAGTACAGCGACCTGCTCCCCCTGGGCGCTGACCCGACCCCCTACCGCAAGATCACCTCCGAGGGTGTCTCCACCTTCGAGGCCGGCGGCCGCACCTTCCTCCAGGTCGAGCCCGAGGCGCTGCGGCTGCTGACGGCCGAGGCGATGCACGACATCTCGCACTACCTGCGCCCCGCCCACCTCGCCCAGCTGCGCCGCATCCTGGACGACCCGGAGGCCAGCCCCAACGACCGCTTCGTGGCGCTCGACCTGCTGAAGAACGTCAACATCTCGGCCGGCGGCATCCTCCCGATGTGCCAGGACACCGGCACCGCGATCGTCATGGGCAAGCGCGGCCAGAACGTGCTCACCGAGGGCGGCGACGAGTCCGCCATCGCGCGGGGCGTCTACGACGCGTACACCAAGCTCAACCTGCGCTACTCCCAGATGGCCCCGGTGACCATGTGGGACGAGAAGAACACCGGCAACAACCTGCCGGCCCAGATCGAGCTGTACGCCACCGACGGCGACGCGTACAAGTTCCTGTTCATGGCCAAGGGCGGCGGCTCCGCCAACAAGTCGTACCTGTACCAGGAGACCAAGGCCATCCTGAACGAGGCGAGCATGCTCTCGTTCCTGGAGCAGAAGATCCGCTCGCTGGGCACCGCGGCCTGCCCGCCGTACCACCTGGCCATCGTGATCGGCGGCACCAGCGCCGAGTTCGCGCTGAAGACCGCCAAGTACGCCTCGGCGCACTACCTGGACAACCTGCCGACCTCGGGCGACGCCAGGACCGGCCACGGCTTCCGCGACCTGGAGCTGGAGGCCAAGGTCACCGAGCTGACCCAGAAGATCGGCATCGGCGCCCAGTTCGGCGGCAAGTACTTCTGCCACGACGTGCGCGTGGTGCGCCTGCCGCGGCACGGCGCCTCGCTCCCGGTCGCGATGGCCGTCTCCTGCTCCGCCGACCGCCAGGCACTCGGCAGGATCACCGCCGAGGGCGTGTTCCTGGAGCAGCTGGAGACCGACCCGGCGAAGTACCTGCCGGACACCACCGACGAGCACCTGGACGACGACGTGGTGCGCGTCGACCTCGACCAGCCGATGTCCGCGATCCGCGCCGAGCTGTCCAAGTACCCGGTGAAGACCCGGCTCTCGCTCACCGGCACCCTGGTCGTCGCCCGCGACATCGCCCACGCCAAGATCAAGGAGCGCCTGGACGCCGGCGAGGGCATGCCCAAGTACCTCCAGGACCACCCGGTCTACTACGCGGGCCCGGCCAAGACCCCCGAGGGCTACGCCTCCGGCTCCTTCGGCCCGACCACGGCCGGCCGGATGGACTCCTACGTCGACCAGTTCCAGGCCGCCGGCGGCTCGATGGTCATGCTCGCCAAGGGCAACCGCAGCAAGCAGGTCACCGACGCCTGCGCCGCGCACGGCGGCTTCTACCTCGGCTCGATCGGCGGCCCGGCCGCCCGCCTCGCCCAGGACTGCATCAAGAAGGTCGAGGTGCTGGAGTACGCCGAGCTCGGCATGGAGGCGGTCTGGCGCATCGAGGTCGAGGACTTCCCGGCCTTCATCGTCGTCGACGACAAGGGCAACGACTTCTTCCGCGAGACCACCGAGGGCCCGCTGATCACCAACCTGCGCGTCCGCTCCAAGGAGTAGTCCCGCACGCCCCCGCCCCGCCCCGGTCGCCCCTGCGGCCGGGGCGGCGGTGTTCCCCCGCCGGGGACGGCAGCCGGCCGCGGCCGGTGGGCGTCATCCGGCGTTCAGGCGTCGAAGTCGTACTCCAGGACGTAGGAGGCGGCGTCCAGGATCATCTCGTTGAGCTCGACGACCTGGCCCTCGTCGGCGAAGGCGGTGCGGCAGATCAGGATGACGGGGGTGCCGGCGGACAGTTCCAGGCGGGCGGCCTCCTCGGCGCCGGGCATCCGGGAGCGGACCTCCTCGCGGAAGTGCACGGGCTTGGCGCCGATCTCGGCGAGCCGGGCGTAGGTGCCGCCGGGGCCGGTGTCCTCGCGGGTGATCGCGGTGCCCGCGACCAGGACGGCGGGCAGGTAGGAGGTCGACAGCAGCACCGGCTTGCCGTCGAGGACGAAGCGGCGGTGCCGCACGCACATCGGGGCGCCCGGGGCGACCCCCAGCATCCGGGCCACGTGCTCGGGCGCGCCCTGCTCGGTGACGGACACCTGGTCGACCACCAGGCTGCGGTTGTCTATGTCCGCCGACCATATCGACCGGCCGGACCCCCACTGCCCCTGCGCCAGCCGTTGGATGCCGCGCCGGCGCAGCGGCCGGAAGTCCCGGACGAACACCCCGGCGCCGCGGCGCGCCTCGGCGATGCCCTCGCTCTGCAGCACGCCCAGCGCCTGGCGGGCGGTCATCCGGGCCACGCCGTACTCGTCCATGAGGTCGTTCTCGCCGGGCAGGCGGTCGCCCGCGCGGTACCGGCCGGTGTCGATGGCCGTTTTCAGCGCTTCGGCGATCCGCTGGTACTTGGGCTGCTTGTCGCCATTGCTGCCGGTCATCGCCGCTCCCTCTGCCTCGGACAAATCGTAGGCGTGCCCGCGGTCGCCGGTAAGGAGATACGACCGTTGACATCTCTAGAGATATTAGCTTCTCTAGAGATGCTGGCCAGTCGCCGACCAGAGCGAGGAGCAGCACGGTGAGCACCCGACAGCGAAACACCCCGGCCTACCGGCCCCACGTGGGTGAACTCGTCCTCGACCGGAGGACCGGACGCACCGGCATCTACATGGACACCATCGGCGGCGAGCACTACCTGCGCCCCGAGCCCGGCGGCCGGGAATGGACGGCCGACCCCCACCAGGTCGCCCCCGCCCCCGGGGCGGGCGATTCAGCCGAATACGATCTTCCTCGGCAATTTCGGCAGAACGCGGGCAAACGGCGGCATTCCGACCACCGCAATACCCCCGGGTGAATCCGGAATTCCGGAACGTCCCGCACCCGCCGTCGGGCACGTTACGGATATCGCCGGTCACCATGAGTGCACCGCGGGCATGTTTCGGCCACCCGGTTGACACCTTTGGGGAATTGGCGTGCCCATAACCACCGGTGCCCCCGCGCCCGGACGGGGGCGACGGGGGCACTCGACCGGCACGGCTCACGCGTGGCCGAAGACGATGCTCTCCGGCTCGTACTTCTCGCCCGGCTTGCCGGTGTCCGGCTTGGCCGGCTCCAGCAGGTGGTCGGCCTCGTCGCCGAAGATCCCGTTCTCGATCGCGTTCTTCCGGTCGGCACTCGGCTCGGTGTACTCGGTCGGGTCCGAGGTCGCGGCGACCGCGCCCTCGACAGCCTGGCCGGCCTCCACAGCGGAGTCCGGGGCCGGGGTCTGCGCCTGGTTCTCGGGCGTCGACGGCACCGGGGTCTCGCTCTGGTCGTTGGCCATTGGCGGCCGCCTTTCGGTCATCAAATGTCGTCAGCCCGACCGGCTTGGCGCGGGCGCGGGCACAGTATCGTAGGGTTGATTAAATGTCCGATAAACAGCGTGCGGCTTGCGGGACCGTCCGGCAGAGTCGGGCGTCCGCCTAAGCTGAAGCACCGCGGCGGACCGCCGAGCGCCCTTTCACGAAATCGACACCACAGGCCATCGGGGGACTTCATGGAGTTTCAGGAGACGCCGCCCTCGCCCGCGCTGCGCTTCCAGGTCCTCGGCCCGGTCCAGGCCTGGCTCGACGGGAAGCCCGTCTCCCTCGGCTCCCCCCAGCAACAGGCGGTCCTGAGCGCCCTCCTGCTGCACGCCGGCCGCCCGGTCACCACCCAGGACCTGGTCGACGCCCTGTGGGGCGATCGCCCGCCGGCCCAGGCGGTCGCCGCCCTGCGGACCTACGTCTCCCGGCTGCGCTCGGTCATCGAGCCGCGCCGCGAGGTCCGCGCACCCGCCGAGCTGCTGGTCTCGGTCGCCGACGGCTACGCCTTGCGCATCCCGGGCGAGGCCCTCGACCTGACGGTCTTTGAGCGGCTCTGCGCCGAGGCCGCGGCCGCCCGGACGAACGGCGGCAAGCAGGAGGCGCACCGGCTGCTGACCGAGGCACTGGGCCTGTTCAGCGGCCGCCCGCTCACCGGCATCCCCGGCCCCTATGCCGACACCCAGCGGCTCCGACTGGCCGAGCGCCAGGTGGCCGCCGCCGAGGACCTGTGCGCCGCCGCCCTCGCCATCGGCCAGCACGCGGAAATCGTCGGAGAGCTCAACAACCTGACGACGGAACATCCGCTGCGCGAACGGCTGCGCGAACTCCTGATGCTGGCGCTGTACCGCTGCGGCCGCCAGGCCGAGGCCCTCGGCGTCTACACCGACACCCGCAAACTGCTCATCGAGGAACTCGGGGTGGAACCGGGCGTCGGCCTGTCCACGATGCACACCCGCATCCTCGCGGCCGACCCCGCGCTCGCCCTCCCGGCCGTGCCCGAAGTGGCGGCGAAGGACCGGCCCACCGCCCCGGCGCCGGCCCAACTCCCGGCCGATGTCCTGGACTTCAGCGGCCGCACCGAGCTGGTGAGCGACCTCTCGACGGTCCTGATGAACGCCACCGGCCAGGCCGTGGTGGTCACTTCGCTGGCCGGCATCGGCGGCGTCGGGAAGACCACCCTCGCGGTCCACGTCGCCCACCGGGTCCGGGCCGAGTTCCCGGACGGACAGCTGTACGTCGACCTGCGCGGCGCCGGCGCCTCGCCGGCCGACCCGGTCGTCGTCCTCGGCGACTTCCTCCATGCCCTCGGTGTCACCGAGAACCCGGAGTCGATGGAGCAGCGCGCGGCGCTCTACCGCTCGCTGCTCGCCAACCGGCGGATGCTCATCCTGCTGGACAACGCACGGGACGCCGACCAGATCCGGCCGCTGATCCCGGGCGTCTCCGGCTGCGCGGTGCTCGCCACCAGCCGTTCCCGGCTCGCCGGCATCCCCGGCGCGCAACTGTTCGACGTCGAGGAGCTGACTCCGCGGGAGGCCCTGGCACTGTTCTCGGCCATCGTCGGGGAGCAGCGGGTCGCCGCGGAGCCGGAGGCGGCCATGGCGGTGGTCACCGCGTG
Organism: Kitasatospora sp. NPDC054768; assembly: GCF_053612025.1. Taxonomy (NCBI): domain Bacteria; kingdom Bacillati; phylum Actinomycetota; class Actinomycetes; order Kitasatosporales; family Streptomycetaceae; genus Kitasatospora; species Kitasatospora sp. NPDC054768. The sequence goes on along the minus strand of NZ_JBSHBN010000100.1, from coordinate 12,197 downwards.
CGGCTTCCTGCCGCTGGCGGTCCGCATCGCCGCCGCCCGGCTGGCCAGCCGGCCGCGGTGGAGCGTCTCCGACCTGGCCCGTCGGTTAGCCGACCAGCGTCACCGCCTGGACGAGCTCCAACTCGGCAACCTCGCCGTGGAGACCACCATCGGGCTCGGCTACGGACAGCTGTCCACGGCCGAGGCCCGCGCCTTTCGACTGCTCGCGCTGATCGACTCCCCCGACATCCCGCTCGCGGCCGCCGCGGCACTCCTCGGCGTGGACGAGGACACCGCCGAGGAGCTCGTCGAGGCCCTGGTGGAGGCGAACATGCTGGAGTGCTTCACCCCCGGCCGCTACCGCTACCACGATCTGCTCCGCCTCTACGCCCAGCGGCAGAACGACCGGTCGGGCGACGGCGGGGAGCAGGAACGGGCCGTCCTGCGGCTGCTCGACCTGCTGATCCCGACCGTCCGCAACGCGGCCCGGACCCTCGAACCGGACGACCCCGAACCCGAGCTGCTCACCACGCCGTCCTCGCCCGGGATCGGCCTGCCGACCAGCGGTTCCGCTCAGTCCTGGCTCCGGAGCGAGAGCGCCCTCCTGCTCAACTCCACGGCGGCGGCGGCGAACGGGCCCCGCTCCTCGCAGCACGCGGCGATCGACCTGTTGATCCTGCTGTACGGCCTCGATCCGGACCCGACCCACGGCCCCCAGGTACGACCGGTCCTGGAAGCCCTCGGACACGAGGCGGAGCTCCGCGACGACTCCGCCGCACTCGCCCGGGTGCACTTCGTCCTGGGTGCCCTGAACTACGTCACCAGTGACTTCCAGGGCGCCGAGCACTCGCTGCGCCGCAGTCTGGACCACCAGTCACCGGACGTCCCGACCGTCCAGCTGCTGGCCACCGCCAACATCCTGGGCGTGATCCTTAGCCTGGGCAACCGTCCGGCCGAGGCCCTGCCGTTCATGGAACAGGCCCGGGCCACCAGCCAGGCGGTCGGCGCGCCGACCGCCGAGGCCCGCATCGTCAGCAACATGGCCCGGGCACAGCACCGGCTCGGGATGACCGAGACGGCGGTCCGGTCCGCCGGTGACGGTGTCGCCGCCGCCCGGGAGTCCAAGAACGGCCCGCTGCTCGCCCAGACCCTCTACCAGCTGGGTGTGGTGCTCTCCGGCGGCGACGCCGTTCCGCACCTGCGGGAGGCGCACCGGCTCTACCAGTCGCAGCAGAACCCCCTGTGGGAGGGCTACACCCTGGCCAGGCTCGCCTCGGCCCTGCTGGTCGCCGAGCAGCCCGCCGAGGCGGCCTCGGCGGCCGACGAGTCGCTGGCGATCGGCCAGGAGCTGGGCTCCGCCTACTGCCAGGGCCTGGCGAACGCCGCACTGGGCGAGGCCCTGTTGGCGCTCGCCCAGCCGGCTCGCGGACTCGCCTGCCTCCAGGAGGCCCATGCGATCTTCACGCGGCTCGGTGTGCCTGAGGCCTCCCCCGTGGCGGACCTCATCTCCCAGCAGCACACCGAGCCCCTCTCTCCCCCCGCGCCGTAAGGCTTCCGCTCCCCCACGGAGAACCTCCCCCGTTCCGCGCGTCGGCGCCCCCGCAGCCCCCCGGCTGCGGGAGCGCCCTCAACGCTTCCCCGGCGCTGGACTCCACTGTGCACCGGACCGATTGACGTTCGATAAACGTCCGATAGTCAGCCTGCGGATCGGCAAAACCGCAGGTCATCGACGTTCCCCTGGCGCGCTGTCCGGCGTGCGTGGCCACGCGCACAACCCCGCCCGCACCCCCGTGCTTCCGCAACCCCGGCCACAACCGCCCAAGCGCGGCGAGTTGGCCGGAAAGGAACCCCACGGCACAGTGATCACGCATATTCTCAGATGCCAGTACGCACACGAGTGTCTGCTCGGAAACGCATCGGGGTGCAGTCCGTCCGCGTGGTGCGCAGAGCGTGACGTACCGCCACCGGCAGCGGCCCGCGGGGCCGCGGAGGAGCCACCGGAGGCCACGGGTGGAAGGGTGCCTCGCAACGTGACGACCGGACAGATATCGGACCCGTTCCCCGTCGACGAGGACGCCGGCGACGACGAACCCGAGGTACGGCGGCGGCGGGCGGCCCGGGCACTGCAGGCGGTCGCCTTCGACACCATCGGCACGGAGTACGGCGAGGCGTTCCCCGCCAAGGACGGACAGCTGGCCTGCGGCCGGCGGCTGCTCGCCGAGCTCGAACCCGGCGCCCGGGTGCTGGACGTGGGCTGCGGCACCGGCGAACCGACCGTCCGCCAGCTGGTCGCCGACGGTCTGCGGGTGACCGGCGCGGACCTCTCCGACGGGATGCTCACGCTGGCCCGGCGGACCGCCTTCCCGGGCGTGTTCGCGCCGGTGTTCCATCGGATCGACCTGTACGATCTGGCCACCGAGCGTGCGGACCGGGTCTGGAACGCCCCCGAACTGGGGCCGGACGGCCGGGGCCGGTTCGCCGCCGTCACCGCGTTCTTCTCGCTGATCCTGCTGCCGCAGGACGAGATCCCGACCGTGCTGCGGCAGCTGCGCGAACTCCTGCGGCCGGGCGGACTGCTGGCGCTCGGTATGGTCGAGGCGGACCTGGATCACGTTCCGCTTCCGTTCCTTGGCAGAGAGCTGCGGATCAGTGGGTATCTGAGGGAGGATCTGGAGCGGGTTCTGGTCTCGGCCGGCTTCGCCGTCGAGGAGTGCTCGGGGCATCCGTACGCACCGGCCAGTACCTCGCTGCCGCCGGAGGAACAGCTGTTCCTGCGCTGTCGACGCGTCGGCTGATCGAACCGGGACAGGGCCGGCCGCACCCGCGGCCGGTGCAACAGAACAGCTCACCGACCACACCGAATCCAGGACAGGCAGCCGTGCGCGACCAGCTCAAGACCGAGGCGGAGCAGCCGCCCGCCGTCCCGGGCCAGCGCCGCCAGGTCCCGGCCGCGACACCGGCCCCGGCGACGGCCCTGCCGGCAGCCCCGGTACGACGGGCGGGCGCACGGCCGGAACGCACCGAGATGGCGGACCGCCTGGCGTACCTCGACTCGGCGACCCGGCGGATCAACAGCGCCCTCGACCTCGCCGCGACGCTGCGCAACATCGGCCGGGTGCTGGTCCCGACGCTCGCCGACGCCGCCGTCGTCCACCTGCGCGACCCGCTGCCCAACGTCGAACGCGAACCCGGCTTCCCGGAGGAGCTGCGGATACACCACAGCACCGGCACCCGGATCGGCCGCCGCGGCCGCCCGAGCGGTCTGGACGACCGGCGCCGCTCCCGCTACGGCGCCCGCTCGACCGCCGACGGCGGCCCGGCCACCCCGGTGACCCGCGGCGGGGCGCTCGCCCACGCCCTGCTGAGCCGCCGCCCCGCCGAGGCCGCCGTCCTCGGCACCCCCGCCGCCGAACGCGCCGAGACGCTGCTGCGCGAGCTGTACGGCACCCGCGGGGTGGCCCGGCTGGCCGCCGGGACCTCCGTCCTCGCCCTGCCGCTGCGCGGGCGCAAGGCCGTGCTCGGGCTGCTGATACTGATCCGCCGCCCTCCCGAACGCACCGGCCGCCCGGTCTTCGACGCCGCGGACACCGCGACCGCCGCGCACCTCGCCACCCAGGCCGGGCTGGCCGTGGACACCGCACTGCGCTACGCCCGCGAGTGGGAGATCGCCAACGAACTCCAGCGCAGCATGCTGCCGCTGCGCCTGCCGCAGTCGCACGGCGTCCGGATCGCCCAGCGCTACCTGCCCGGCGAGCGCGGCGCACAGGTCGGCGGGGACTGGTACGACGCCGTCCCGCTGCCCGGCAACCGGGTCGCCCTGATCGTCGGCGACGTGATGGGCCACTCCCTCACCTCGGCCGCCATCATGGGCCAGCTGCGCACCAGCGCCCAGACCCTGGCCGCCCTCGACCTGCCGCCCCACGAGGTGCTCTACCACCTGGACGAACAGGCCCAGCGGCTCGGCCGGGAACAGCACCTGGCCACCTGCGTCTACGCGGTGTACGACCCGATCGCCAACCGGGTGGTGATGGCCAACGCCGGACACGTCCCACCGGTGCTGGTCCGCCCGGACGGCATCGCCGAGCTGGTCGAACTGGACTCCGGGGCACCGATCGGCGTCGGCGGGGTGGACTTCAACTCCGTCGAACTGCCCGCACCGCCCGGCTCGGCCCTGCTGCTGTTCACCGACGGCCTGGTGGAGACCCGCACCCGCCCGATCAGCGACGGCCTGGAGATGCTGCGCGCCCGGATCGCCGCCGCCCGCTGGCAGTCCCCCGAGCAGCTGTGCCAGGAGGCGCTGCGGATCCTGCCGCCCGGCGACCGCGGCGACGACATCGCCCTGCTCGGCGCCTGCTTCGACGGCATCCCGGCCGGGGACGTCGCCCACTGGTACCTCCAGCCGCGCAACGAGACTCCGGGCCGGGCCCGCCGACTGGCCGCGCACACGCTGCGCCGCTGGGGGCTGGACGAGCTGAGCGAGGCGACCGAGCTGATGGTCAGCGAGCTGGTCACCAACGCCGTCCAGCACGCGACCCGGCCGGTCACCCTGAGCCTGGTGCGCACCGCCCGGCTGCGCTGCGAGGTCGGCGACGACAGCCCGCTGCTGCCGCGCCCGCGCCGCACCGGGCCGGAGGACGAACGCGGGCGCGGGCTGCAGATAGTGGCCCGGTGCGCGGACCGCTGGGGTGCGACCAGGCTGGGCACCGGCAAGGTGGTCTGGTTCGAACAGCGGCTGCCCGCGGGGATGTGACCGCGCTCCTCCAACGCGGGGGCGCGAACGCGCGCGGGGGCGCCCGGCGGGAACGGATCCCACCGGGCGCCCCGTACGGGTCGTCCGACCACTGCCCCCGGGCCGGGCCTCCTGGCGCCGGGGCTTCTGGGGCCGGGGCCGTCAGATCCGGGTCGGCTCCACGGCCGGCTGCTCGGCCGGCTCCCGCGTCCCGTCCTCGGCCGGCCGTCGCGCGAGCCGGGCCATCAGCTGCTCGCCCTCCATGTCCACCCGCGGCACGACCTTCTCCAGCCGCTTCGGGAACCACCAGGCGGCCTTGCCGAACAGCGCCATCGCGGCCGGCACCAGCGCCATCCGCACCACGAAGGCGTCCACCAGCACGCCCACCGCGAGGGCGAAGCCGATCGGCTGGACGACCGGGTCGTGGCCGAAGACGAACGAGCCGAACACCGCCACCATGATCAGCGCGGCCGCCGTGACCACCCGGGCCCCGTTCCGCACCCCGGCCACCACGGCCTCGCGCGGCGCCGCGCCGTGGACGTGCTGCTCCTTCATCCCGGAGACCAGGAACAGCTCGTAGTCCATCGCCAGCCCGAACAGCACGCCGATCAGCAGGATCGGCACGAAGCTCACCACCGGCCCGACCTTGGGCACGTCGATCAGCCCGTCCAGCCAGCCCCACTGGTAGACCGCGACCACCGCGCCGAGCGAGGCGGTGACGCTGAGCAGGAAGCCGGCCACCGCCTTGAGCGGGACGAGCACCGAGCGGAACGCCAGCGCCAGCAGCACCACCGCGATCCCGACGATCACCGCGAGGAAGGGCGGCAGCGCCTGGCCGAGCTTGGTGGAGACGTCGATGTTGGCGGCCGTGGTGCCGGTGACGGCGATGTCCGCGCCGGTCTCCGCCTTCAGCTCCGCCTTCCGGTCGCGGATCTCGTTGACCAGCGCCTCGGTGTCCGCGTGGTCCGGACCGGTCTGCGGGATGACGGTCACCAGCGCGGTGCGGCTCTCCTGGTCGACGGTCGGCGGCAGCAGCGTCCCGACGCCCTTGAGGGTCTGGAGCTTCGCGGCCACCTCCCACACCGCCTGCTCGGGCTGCGGGGCGCCGTGGGCGTCCACCACGACCACCAGCGGAGCGTTGAAGCCCGGCCCGAAGCTCTCGCCGACCAGGTCGTACGCCTTGCGCGCGTCCGTCCCGGCGGCCTGCGAACCGCCGCTCGGCAGACCGAGGTTCAGGCTCGCGGCGGGCACCGCCAGGGCGCCCAGCCCGGCCAGTGCGACCAGCAGGACGGGCAGCGGACGGCGGACCACGAAGCGGCCCCAGCGCTCGCCCATGGTGGTGCGGCCGTTGGCGGTCAGGGCCCGCTTCCAGATCGGCAGCCGGTCGATCGCCCGGCCGGTGAAGCCCAGCACGGCGGGCAGCAGCGTGATCGCGACCAGGACGGCCACCACGACGGCCCCGGAGGCGGCCAGACCCATCACGGTGAGGAAGGGCACGCCCGCGACGGCGAGTCCGGCGAGCGCGACGACCACGGTCAGGCCGGCGAAGACGACGGCGCTGCCGGCGGTCGCGGTGGCCCGGGCGGCGGCCTCCTCCGGCTCCAGGCCCTCGTCCAGGTGGCGGCGGTACCGGAAGAGGATGAACAGCGCGTAGTCGATGCCGACCGCGAGACCGACCATCAGGGCCAGCACCGGCGCGGTGGTGATGATCTCGAAGGAGCCGGTGAGCGCCAGCAGGCCGGCCATCGTCACGCCGACGCCGACCAGCGCGGTCAGCAGCGGCAGCCCGGCGGCGACCAGCGTGCCGAGGGTGACCACCAGCACCAGCCCGGCCACCACCAGGCCGATCGCCTCGCTGCCACCCTCGATCTGGGCCATCGTGTTGTACGCGTCGCCGCCGAAGGCCACGTCCAGCCCGGCCGCGCGGGCCGGCTCGGCGGCGGCCTTCACCGCGTCGCGCTGCCGGTCGGTGACGTCGGCGAGCTTGTGGTCGAAGGAGACCAGCGCGAGCGCGACCTTCCCGTCCGGCGAGAGCGCGCCGGTGGCGTACGGGTCCGGCACCGCGGCCACGCCCGGCACCTGGGCGATCCGGGCGACGGCCTCGCCGACCGCCCTGCCCGCCTCGGGCGTCCCGATGCCGCCGGGCGCGCCGGCGGCGAAGACGACCTGCGCGGAGCCGTGGCCCTGCGCCGGGAAGGTGTCCTTGATCCGGTCCAGGGTGGCCTGCGCCTCGGTGCCCGGGACCTTGAACTCGTCGGTGGTCTTGCCGGCGAAGGCGCCCGCGGCCCCGCCGATGGCGAGGAGCAGGGCGATCCAGACGGCGACGACGGCCCGTCGCCGCCGGAAGCAGTATCGGCCCAGTCGGTACAGGTACGTGGCCATCGGCGGTCCCTCGGGGGTCGGTCAGGGCAGGTCGCGTCCCACCGTAGACCGAACTTTGTCGGGTGACAAAGTTGACCGACAAGATCGCACGACACAGTTGCCTGCCCGTGGCGCTACCCTGACTGGATGGCCCACGTCCCCGCCTCCGAACGCCGACCGCAACTGGTCCAGGCCGCGATCGACCTGATGACCAGGGAGGGAATCGCCGCCGGCAGCACCCGCGCGATCGCGGCCGAGCTGGGCGTGGCGCAGGCGACGGTGCACTACACCTTCGGCACCAAGAAGGACCTCTACCGGGCGGTCGTCCAGCAGCTGAAGTCCGACTTCGTCGGCGAGGTGCGCGCCGCCTCCCCCGGCGACGGCGCGTTCGGCGAACAGGTCCGCACCCTGGTGCTCGCGCTCTGGGAGGCCGCCACCGGCGAGCACGGACGCTGCGTGCTGCTGAGCGAGTTCGGGGCGCTGGCCATGCGCGACCCGGACATGCAGGAGATCATGCTCGGGCTCCAGCACGACATCGAGGGCACCGCCACCGAGATGCTCGACGCCCTCGCGGCCGCCCACGGCCTGAGCCTGGCGCTGCCCGCCCGCCGGATCGCCGTCCACTTCCTCGGCGGCTTCGACGGCCTGACGGCCCGCCACCTCACCCTGCGCCGGCCCGGCGACCGGCCCGACCAGGACACCCTGGAGGCGCTGGAGCTCCTCGTCGCGACGACGGTCGGACTCTGCCTGGGCACCCCGGCGGCGGAACTCCGCCGGCCGGACCCCCTGCGCGCTTCGCGCTAGGAAACAATCCGGACCGGCAGCTCGACCAGCACCTCGCGCAGCGCGGCCGCGAAGCGCTCGTACTCGGCGTTGCGAGCCGAGCCCGGCCGGACGGCCAGCCCGATCCTGCGGCCGGGCTGCGGTGCGGCGAAGCGGACGGCGGCCAGCCGGTCGGTGCGCCCGGCCTCGACGTCCAGCGCGGTGGCGGGCAGCAGGGTCACCCCGAGGCCGCCGGCGACCAGCTGGACCAGGGTGGACAGGCCGGCAGCGCGGGTGGTCGAGCCCGCCGGGTCGGCGCCGACCTCGCGGCAGATGTCCAGCGCCTGGTCGCGCAGGCAGTGGCCCTCCTCCAGCAGCAGCACGTCCAGGTCGAGCAGCACGTCGCGCGGGACGTCGATCCGCCCGGCGAGCGGGTGGCCGGGCGGGGTGAGCAGGACGAAGTCCTCGTCGAACAGCGGGATGTCCTTGGTCGGCGAGGCCCCGCCGGCCGGCAGCGCGAGCAGCAGGACGTCCAGCCGCCCGGCGGCCAGGCCCTCCAGCAGCGAGGGGGTGCGCTCCTCGTGGACGTGCAGCTCCAGGTCCGGGAAGCCGTCGCGGACCAGCCGCAGCACGGTGGGCAGCAGGTAGGGCGCGACGGTCGGGATGACACCCAGGTGCAGCGGCCCGGTGAACGGACGGCGGGCGGCCTCGACCTCCTCGGTGAGGGCCTGCAGCGAGGCGAGCACCCGGCGCGCGTGCTGGTGCACACGCTCCCCCAGTGGGGTGACGATCACCTTGCGCGTCGTACGCTCGACCAGCTGTGCGCCCAGCGACTCCTCCAGCGCCGCGACCGCCCCGGACAGCGCGGGCTGGCTGGTCCCGGTGGCGGCGGCGGCCTCCCGGAAGTGCCGGTGCTCGGCCACCGCGACGAAGGCGCGCAACTGGGCGACGGTCGGGGTGCGCGGGCTGCGGACTGTGGCGCTCGCCACAGTCGGGTCGCCCTTGGGGCCGCCGTTCCGGCGGGGACGCGGCCGCGACGTGGGGGATTCAGTACTGATAACAATCTCCGATCAGACACATCCAGTGTAGCTATTTCCCTGATCAGTCCACGATGTGGAACTGTGAGTGGTGTCCGGATTCCGGACAAGCTCCCCTCATCTCACTTCAGGAGAAGCGAACGTGCTCACGATCGGTGACAAGTTCCCCGAGTTCGACCTCAAGGCCTGTGTCGACCTGGACGCCGCGAGCGCCTTCGCCGATATCAACCACAAGTCCTACGAGGGCAAGTGGAAGATCGTCTTCTTCTGGCCGATGGACTTCACCTTCGTCTGCCCGACCGAGATCGCCGCGTTCGGCAAGCTGAACGACGAGTTCGCCGACCGCGACGCCCAGGTCCTCGGCGTCTCCGGCGACTCCGAGTTCGTGCACCACGCCTGGCGCAAGGACCACAAGGACCTGCGCGACCTGCCCTTCCCGATGCTGGCCGACATCAAGCACGACCTGATGCGCGCCTGCGGCGTCGAGGGCGAGGACGGCACCGCCCAGCGCGCCGTCTTCATCGTCGACCCGAACAACGAGATCCAGTTCGTCATGGTCACCGCCGGCTCCGTCGGCCGTAACCCCAAGGAGGTCCTGCGGGTGCTGGACGCCCTGCAGACCGACGAGCTGTGCCCGTGCAACTGGAACAAGGGCGAGGACACCCTCGACGCCCAGGCCCTGCTGGCGGGCTGACCCATGGCTCTCGACGACCTGAAGGCCGCCCTCCCGGACTACGCCAAGGACCTCAAGCTCAACCTGGGCTCGGTCATCGGCAACTCCGACCTCCCCGCCCAGCAGCTCTGGGGCACCGTGCTGTCCTGCGCGATGGCCACCCGCAGCCCCGGCCTGCTGCGTGAGCTGGAGCCCGAGGCCAAGGCCAACCTGTCCCCGGAGGCGTACAACGCCGCCAAGGGCGCGGCCGCGATCATGGGGATGAACAACGTCTACTACCGGACGCTGCACCTGCTCTCCGACAAGGAGTACAGCACGATGCGGGCCGGTCTGCGGATGAACATCATCGGCACCCCGGGCGTCGAGAAGGTCGACTTCGAGCTCTGGTGCTTCGCGGTCTCCGCCATCAACGGCTGCGGCCAGTGCCTCGACTCGCACGAGGCCGTGCTGCGCAAGGCCGGCGTCGAGCGCGAGGTCGTCCAGGCCTCGATGAAGATCGCCGCCGTCCTGCAGGCCGTGGCCGGCGTCCTCGACTCCGAGGCCGCCCTCGCCGCCGTCACCGCCTGACGCACCCGGCACCCCGACGGGCCCTCCCGGACACCATGTCCGGGAGGGCCCGTCGTCGTTCTCCCCACCGGCAGTCCGGCACGGCGGAGGGTCAGTCGGTGGCGGGCGCGGCCGGCGGGGCGGAACTGGTGGCCGCGGTGCGCTCGGCGGCCTGTCCGGCCGTCCGTTCGGCGGCCTCGCGGGCGGCTTCGAGCGCGGTGAAGACGGCCTGGCCGGCCTCGTTGCGCCGGCGCAGGTGGGTGACCACGGTGTTGGTGACGGCGATCAGCGGGACGGCGACCACCGCGCCGCCGATGCCCCCGATGATGCCGCCGGCCGCGACGCCGAGCACCACGCCGAGCGGGTGGACCCGGACGGCCCGGCCGAGGATCAGCGGCTGGAGGATGTGACTCTCCACCTGCATCACCACCACCAGCACCACCAGCACCATCAGCGCCGTCCACGGCCCCTGGGTGACCAGCGCGATCAGCACCGCGACGGTGCCGGTGACCAGTGCGCCGACCAGCGGGACGAAGGCGCCCAGGAAGATGATCACAGCCAGCGGCAGGGCCAGCGGCACGCCCAGCAGATCGACGCCGATGCCGATGCAGAGCGCGTCGATGAAGGCCACGCAGACCGTGCCGCGCACATAGGCGGTGAGCGTCGCCCACGCCTTCGGGCCGGCCCCGGCCATCGCGAAGCGGGAGTGCCGCGGCAGCCCGCGCAGCGCCCAGTTCCAGATCTTCGCCCCGTCGTAGAGGAAGAAGAAGGTGGTGAAGAAGGTCATCAGCAGTGCGGTCAGCACCTCGACGGCGATCTGCGCGCCGGTGATCGAGGCCGAGGTGAGCTGATCGGTGTTGGTGGTGATGGCCTTGGTGATCTGGTTGGCGAAGTCGGTGATCTGCTGCTGGGTCAGGTGCAGCGGCCCGGTGACCAGCCAGTCCCGCATCTGGTTGACGCCGGTCTTCACCTGGGTGGTGACGTCCGAGAGGTTGGTCGACACCTGCCAGACCACGAACCAGCCGACCAGTCCGATCCCGGCGAGACCGCTGAGGAACACCCCGCCCGCCGCCAGCGAGCGCGGCACCCCGCGCCGGCGCAGCCAGGAGACCGAGGGCTCCAGCAGCGCGGTGATCAGCAGCGAGGCCAGCACCGAGAAGGCGACCAGCCGCAGCATGTCGACCACGTAGAAGACGACGTAGAGCGCGGCTCCGAGCAGCAGCAGCCGCCAGGTCGACTCCGCGGCCACCCGCAGCCCCCACGGCACCGCCTCGGCGGGGGTGGCCGGGCGGCCGGGGTGGTACTCCCGCCCGAACCCGGTGTGCGCGACCGGCGCGGGCGCGGTGACCGGGGCCGCCGCGGCGGACGGCGGGACCGCCTCGGCCGCCGGGGCCGGGTCGGTCCGCGGGACCGGGACCGGTCCGGGCGCCTCGACGAGTGCCGGGACAAGTGCCGGGACGTGCCCGTCCACGAGCGCCGGAACGTTCCCGGCGGCCGGCCCCGGGAGGGCCGGCTCGTGCGGGTCGGCCGCCATCGCGGCCCGCCGGCGCCGTTCGATCACGGCGGCCGCGCTCGCCACCACGGCCATGCCCTTGGCCACGGCCTTGAAGGCCTTTCCGCCCCGCGCCATCCTCGCTACCACCGCTCCACTGCCGAACCCGCCGAACCCGCCGTGCCCGGCGGTACGCCGCGGGTCCCGCCGCGGCCGTCAGGGATGACGCTACCCGGCGAGGGCGCGGCCAGTCCGGCCGCGGGCCCGTTCGACTCGAACCTCCCATGCCGACGAACCGGACAAAACGCAAGGTTCCATCCGGTTTCGGATGCGGTCCGCTGGGGAGGAGTCGGGACGAGACCCCGGAGCCCGGCCACCGAGGTCGCCCCGCGGCCAACTGCCGGCGGACCGGCCGGTGCGGGAAGCAACCAGGACCCCTTCCCGCGCCCCGCGTCCGCAACCGGGACCGCACCGCCCGAGGGCGCACTGGTCAGCGCAGCCCGGGCGGCGCGGTCCGCCCCCCGGGCTCGCGCCCCGCACCCCTTGGGCCGACGCCCGCGCGACAGCCGTGCCCGAGAACGCCGCGGCCCCCGGCCGCTCGCCCGGGAAGGGCGAACG
>NZ_JBSHBN010000099.1:0-35464 GCF_053612025.1 Kitasatospora sp. NPDC054768 | reverse complement strand
CCCCGGGGAGTGGAGGGCCGTCGGCTTTTCGCGGGGCGTGGGCACGGGCGCGCGCCTCCACCCCGCGCTCCGGCCGGACTGCGGACCCGAACGGGTGAACAAGGGGTGGGGACACGCATCAGCCGGGGTTGACGGACGTTGAGTGGAGGGAGGAGTGCACGAACGGTTGCGGTGACGAGCGGAAGGGGTGAGCCGGTGCGGGGTCTCCAACGGGCCGTTCTGCTGCGGGCGGCGGCAGCCGTGCTGGCGCTCGGCGCCGCGGTCGGGGTTCACGTGGAAGTGGGGCACGCGCTGGCCAGGCGCGGGGCCGAGCGCGCGGAGCGGGAGGCGGTGGCGTGCGCGGAGGCGGCCCGGCATCCCGATCTGTTCGAAGCGGGATGGCCGGCGGGGTGCCGCTGACGCGCAGGTGTTCGGTCCATTCGGACAGAACGTCACCCGTCCGGCTTCATTCCCGAATGCGGAGGAACCACCCTTCATTCCTTGCGGTTCATCAGGGAGTGAACGAGTTTCCCGAGGGGGGTTCCCTGATGACCGCGCAGCCCGGTGGCTCCGCGCCCGCGCCGCGGGCGGCGAGGCCGGTGCCGGCCTGGAGCGAGTGGCTCGGCACGGTCGTGCGGCTCGGCCTCGCGGTGGTCTGGGGATGGGCCGGGCTGGCGAAGGTCTCCGACCCGGCGGAGGCCGCCCAGGCCGTCCGGGCCTACGAGATCCTTCCCGAGGGCCTGGTCAAGCCGATCGGCTACGGCCTGCCGTTCCTGGAGCTGGCCCTGGCCGTGCTGCTGGTGGTGGGCCTCGGCGTCCGGCTGGTGGCCGGGGTCTCCGCGGTGCTGCTGCTGGTCTTCATCGCCGGGATCGCCTCCGCCTGGGCACGCGGCATCTCGATCGACTGCGGCTGCTTCGGCGGCGGTGGGCACGTCGACGAGTCCCGGACCGAGTACCTCCAGGAGATCCTGCGCGACACCGGGTTCCTGCTGCTGGCCGGGTGGCTGCTGTGGCGGCCCCGCACCCGGCTGTCGGTGGACGCCTGGCTGGCGAACTGACCCCCCGCACCCCCGCACCGGCGAGCTGACCCCCACACCCCTGCACCCGACGAAGGCCCCCGACCGTGGATGTCAAGGCAATGAGCGAGAAGAACCGAGAAGGCAAGCGCACCGCCCGCGAGCGGATGCTGGAACAGCGGGCGGCCGAGGAGGTCTCCTCCCGGCGCAAGAAGAAGCTGATCGTGGGCGGTTCCGTGCTCGCGGTGATCGCCGCCGCGGTGATCGTCGGCGTCGTGGTGCAGAACCAGCGCTCCAAGCCGGAGACGCCGACCGCCGTCCCGGCCGGGACGATCGGCGACAAGAACCTGGTCGTCCCGGTCGGCGCGGGCAACGCGCCCTCCGTCCTCACGGTCTACGAGGACCCGCGCTGCCCCGCCTGCGGCACCTTCGAGCGCGAGTTCTCGTCCACCATCGACCAGCTGGAGGACGCCGGGAAGATCTACACGAACTACCACATCGTGTCGTTCATCGACCGGGCCGTGGGGGGCAAGGGCTCCAAGACCGCCGCCAACGCCCTGGGCTGCGCCCAGGACGCCGGGCACTTCCGGGACTTCCACGACGTGCTGTACCGCAACCAGCCGGACGAGACCAACGACGCCTTCGGCGACAAGGCCGTGCTGCTCAGCCTGGCCAAGCAGGTCAACGGCCTGGACACGCCCGAGTTCCAGTCCTGCGTCAACGACAACAAGTTCGGCGGGTGGGTGTCCGCGGTGCAGCAGGACTTCGACAAGTCCAGCTTCAAGTCCACCCCGACGGTGCTGCTCAACGGCCAGCCGATCTACCCGAAGAACGGCAGCGAGGAGATCACCCCGGCCAACCTGGTGGCCTGGGTGGACGCCGCGAACCAGGGCAAGCAGCCGGGTACGGCGGGTTCGCACGGGCAGACCCCGGCGCCGACCAGCACCGCCTCGGAGGCCAACAACCCGTCGCCGACGGTCGGCTGAGCCCGCTCCGCCACGCCGCCCCCTCCCCGTCCGGAGGGGGCGGCGCCGCCCGTTGTTCGGTTTCTGTGACCACAAGGCGCCCCGAACGGGCCGTCGGACCCTGTAGCGTCGGAACTGCCATGGATATCGCCTACATTCCCAGCCCGTCGCGGGGCGTCCTGTACCTGGGACCGATCCCGCTGCGCGCCTACGCCTTCTGCATCATCCTCGGTGTCGTCGTTGCCGTCTGGCTCGGCAGCAAGCGCTGGGTCGCCCGGGGCGGTGCCAAGCACACCGTCGGCGACATCGCCGTGTGGGCCGTGCCGTTCGGCCTGGTCGGCGGCCGCCTCTACCACGTGATCACCGACGGTGGCCGGCTGTACTTCGCCGAGGGGAAGAACCCCTGGGACGCCCTCAAGATCTGGGAGGGCGGCCTCGGCATCTGGGGCGCCGTCGCGCTGGGCGCGGTCGGCGCCTGGATCGGTGCCCGCCGCCGGGGCGTGCCGCTGCCCGCGTACGCCGACGCCATCGCACCGGGCATCGCGCTCGCGCAGGCGCTGGGCCGCTGGGGCAACTACTTCAACCAGGAGCTGTACGGCCGGTCGACCACCCTGCCGTGGGGCCTGGAGATCGACAAGACGCTGGCCAACGGCGAGGTCGTGAAGGGCGTCTACCACCCGACCTTCCTGTACGAGTCGCTGTGGTGCGTCGGCGTCGCGGTGCTGGTGATCTGGGCGGACCGCCGGTTCACGCTGGGCCACGGCCGGGCGTTCGCGCTGTACGTGGCCGCGTACACGGTGGGCCGGTTCTGGACCGAGTGGCTGCGGATCGACGAGGCGCACGTCTACTTCGGCCTGCGGCTGAACGACTGGGTGTCCATCGGGGTGTTCGTCGCCGCGGTGGCGTACTTCGTGATCGTGGGCAGGACGCGGCCCGGGCGGGAGGACCCGGCGAGCATCGATCCGGCCGCGCACCTGGCGGCGGAGGAGGCCGGGTCCGGCGAGAAGAGCGACACGAGCGGGAAGAGCGGGAAGAGCGGGATGAAGGCCGAGGAGAAGGCCGACGGGAAGGCCCCGGAGAAGGCCGACGGGAAGCCGGTGCTGCGCGAGCCGGCCGGGCCCGCGGCCGGCGGAGCGGCCGCCGAGACGGTCGGCGAGGACGTCAAGAACCCCATCTGACCTGGGGCTTCCCCCGGCCGAGGCCACCCTTCGCGAGGTTTGCGAAGGGTGGCCTCAGTGGTGTTCGGACAGCCTTACTTTGCTGGAAATGCCCAGGTCAGGCGGGCTACGTTCAGGGCTGACGAACCACGACGGAGGGGAACGACGATGAGCACGATCACCATGGAGGCCGACGCCGGACACCAGCCCCGGATACCCGCGGCCGACCACCACCGGGACGTCAACGGGGGCTGGCTGCGGCCGGCCGTGTTCGGCGCGGTGGACGGGCTGGTGTCCAACTTCGCGCTGATGACCGGCGTGGTCGGCGGCGCGGCGTCCAACGGGACGGTGATCCTGACCGGGCTGGCGGGCCTGGCGGCCGGCGCCTGCTCGATGGCGGCGGGGGAGTACACCTCGGTGGCCTCGCAGCGGGAGCTGGTGCAGGCCGAGATCGAGGTCGAGCGGCTGGAGCTGAGCCGCAACCCGCACGGGGAGCTGGCCGAGCTGGCCCAGCTGTACGTGTCGCGCGGGGTGGACCCGGAGCTGGCGCACGAGGTGGCCCGGCAGCTGTCCGCCGACCCGGAGCTGGCCCTGGAGGTGCACGCCCGCGAGGAGCTGGGCGTCGACCCGACCGACCTGCCCTCGCCGCTGGTGGCGGCCGGTTCGTCGTTCCTGTGCTTCGCGCTCGGCGCGCTGCTGCCGCTGCTGCCGTACCTGCTGGGGGCGACCGCGCTGCTGCCCGCGATGCTGCTGGCCGGGGCCGGGCTGTTCCTGTGCGGCGCGGTGGTGGCCCGGGTGACGGCGCGCAGCTGGTGGTTCAGCGGGCTGCGGCAGCTGGTGCTGGGCGGTGCGGCGGCCGGGGTGACCTACCTGCTCGGGTGGCTGATCGGCGGCCATGTGGGCTGACCGGAGTCGTGCATGACTATGCTGAGCAGTGCGTGACGTTTCACACATGGGCGCCCGGCGACGCCTGGCACTGTCTCACCATTCGGGCCCCCGAGCCGCGGATTCGCATCCGCGGACGGGCTCCCGGGATGGAATCGCAGGCGTTCATGATCGGCTTCTGTGGCGATCCGGTTTCGCCCCTGTTTCGGGCGGTGGACGGTTGGGCACAATCGTCGGGACGTGCACTGTGGCGCGTCCTCCCACACACCCCCTGACCTGCGGGTCGTCCCGCCATGTGGACGGGATATTCCGCTTCTCGGGATCATGGGCATCATGTAACTTGCACGACACCGCACCATCGCATCAGGGCCAACGTCGTCCCTACTTGCACCAACTTGCCGAAAGACGACGACGGGAGAGCCGATGCTGTCTGCATCCATGCACTCCGCCAACGAGCCCCAGGCCGGCGCCGCCCGCCAGCCGTACGCGCTCGTGCCGGATGCGCGACCTGCTGCTCAGGGCCTGTACGACCCGCGGAACGAGCACGACGCCTGTGGCGTCGGTTTCGTCGCCACGCTGACCGGCATCGCCGACCACACCATCGTCGAGCAGGCGCTGAACGTCCTGCGCAACCTGGAGCACCGCGGCGCCACCGGCGCCGACCCCGACTCCGGCGACGGCGCGGGCATCCTGACCCAGATCCCCGACGCCTTCCTGCGCGGGAAGGTCTCCTTCGAGCTCCCGGCGGCCGGCTCCTACGCCGTCGGCATCGCCTTCCTGCCGCAGGACGACGAGAAGGACGCCGCGGCCGTCGCCCGGATCGAGGGCATCGCCGCCGAGGAGGGCCTGACCGTCCTCGGCTGGCGCGACGTCCCGGTCGCCCCCGACCTGCTCGGCGCCGCCGCCCGCAGCGTGATGCCGCGCTTCCGGCAGGTCTTCCTGGCCGGCGCCGACCGGGCCGGCATCGAGCTGGACCGGATCGCCTTCGTGGTCCGCAAGCGGGCCGAGCGCGAGGCCGGGGCGTACTTCCCGTCGCTGTCCGCGCGCACCATCGTCTACAAGGGCATGCTGACCACCGGCCAGCTGGAGCCCTTCTTCCCCGACCTGTCGGACCGCAGCTACGCGTCCGCGATCGGCCTGGTGCACTCGCGGTTCTCCACCAACACCTTCCCGAGCTGGCCGCTCGCCCACCCGTACCGCTTCGTCGCCCACAACGGCGAGATCAACACGGTCAAGGGCAACCGCAACTGGATGCACGCCCGGGAGTCGCAGCTCGCCACCGACCTCATCCCCGCCAACAGCAACGGGCAGGGCCTGGAGCGGATCTTCCCGATCTGCACCCCGGACCACTCCGACTCGGCCTCCTTCGACGAGGTCCTGGAGCTGCTCCACCTCGGCGGCCGCTCGCTGCCGCACTCGGTGCTGATGATGATCCCGGAGGCGTGGGAGAACCACGCCACCATGAGCCCCGCCCGCCGCGCCTTCTACCAGTACCACTCCAACCTGATGGAGCCCTGGGACGGCCCGGCCTGCGTCACCTTCACCGACGGCAACCAGATCGGCGCCGTGCTCGACCGCAACGGGCTGCGCCCGGCCCGGTACTGGATCACCGAGGACGGCCTGGTCGTCCTCTCCTCCGAGGTCGGCGTCCTCGACATCGACCAGGAGAAGGTCACCAGGAAGGGCCGCCTCCAGCCCGGCCGGATGTTCCTGGTGGACACCGCCGAGGGCCGGATCGTCCCGGACGAGGAGGTCAAGTCCGCCCTCGCCGCCGAGCACCCCTACCAGGAGTGGGTGGACGGCGGACAGATCCAGCTCGCCAAGCTGCCCGAGCGCGAGCACATCGCCCACACCCACGCCTCCGTCACCCGCCGCCAGCAGACCTTCGGCTACACCGAGGAGGAGCTGCGGGTCGTCCTCGCGCCGATGGCGCGCACCGGCGCCGAGGCGCTCGGCTCGATGGGCACCGACTCGCCGATCGCCGCACTGAGCGAGAAGCCCCGCCTGCTGTTCGACTACTTCGTGCAGCTCTTCGCGCAGGTCACCAACCCGCCGCTGGACGCCATCCGCGAGGAGCTCGTCACCTCGCTGCTGTCCAACCTCGGCCCCGAGGGCAACCTGCTGGCCGCCGAGGCCGCCGCCTGCCGCTCGGTCGGCATCACCTTCCCGGTGATCGACAACGACGAGCTGGCCAAGCTCGTCCACATCAACGCCGACGGCGACCAGCCCGGCCTCAAGGCCGTCACGCTCTCCGGCCTCTACAAGGTCGCCACCGGCGGCCAGGGCCTGGCCTCCCGGCTCGCCGAGATCGCCGCCGAGGCCGACGCGGCGATCGCCGACGGCGCCCGGATCATCGTGCTCTCCGACCGGCACTCCGACGCCGAGCACGCGCCGATCCCCTCGCTGCTGCTCACCTCGGCCGTCCACCACCACCTGATCCGCACCAAGCAGCGCACCCGGGTGTCGCTGCTGGTCGAGGCGGGCGACGTCCGCGAGGTGCACCACGTCGCCCTGCTGATCGGCTACGGCGCCGGGGCGGTCAACCCGTACCTGGCGATGGAGACGGTCGAGGACCTGGTCGCCCAGGGCGTGTTCATCGCGGGCGTCGAGCCCGAGAAGGCCATCCGGAACCTGATCAAGGCACTCGGCAAGGGCGTGCTCAAGGTCATGTCCAAGATGGGCATCTCGACCGTGGCCTCCTACCGCGGCGCCCAGGTCTTCGAGGCCATCGGCCTCTCCCACGACCTGGTCGACGGCTACTTCGCCGGCACCACCACCAAGCTCGGCGGCATCGGCCTGGAGGAGATCGCCCGCGAGACGGCCGCCCGGCACGCCAAGGCGTACCCGGCCTCCGGCATCCCGGCCGCGCACCGCGCCCTGGAGATCGGCGGCGAGTACCAGTGGCGCCGCGAGGGCGAGCCGCACCTGTTCGACCCGGACACCGTCTTCCGGCTCCAGCACGCCACCCGCAACCGCCGCTACGACATCTTCAAGCAGTACACGGACCGGGTGAACGAGCAGTCCGAGCGGCTCATGACGCTGCGCGGCCTGTTCCAGCTGGACGGCCTCGGCCGGGAGCCGATCCCGGTCGAGGAGGTCGAGCCGGTCTCCGAGATCGTCAAGCGCTTCTCCACCGGCGCCATGTCGTACGGCTCGATCTCGCGCGAGGCGCACGAGACCCTGGCCATCGCGATGAACCGCCTCGGCGGCAAGTCCAACACCGGCGAGGGCGGCGAGGACCCGGACCGGCTGTACGACCCGGAGCGCCGCTCGGCGATCAAGCAGGTCGCCTCCGGCCGGTTCGGCGTCACCTCCGAGTACCTGGTCAACGCCGACGACATCCAGATCAAGATGGCCCAGGGCGCCAAGCCCGGCGAGGGCGGCCAGCTGCCCGGCCACAAGGTGTACCCCTGGGTCGCCAGGACCCGGCACTCCACCCCGGGCGTCGGCCTGATCTCGCCGCCGCCGCACCACGACATCTACTCGATCGAGGACCTGGCGCAGCTGATCCACGACCTCAAGAACGCCAACCCGGCGGCCCGCATCCACGTGAAGCTGGTCTCCGAGGTCGGCGTCGGGACGGTCGCGGCGGGCGTCTCCAAGGCGCACGCGGACGTCGTGCTGGTGTCCGGGCACGACGGCGGGACGGGCGCCTCGCCGCTCACCTCCCTGAAGCACGCCGGCGGGCCCTGGGAGCTCGGACTCGCCGAGACCCAGCAGACGCTGCTGCTCAACGGGCTGCGCGAGCGCATCGTCGTCCAGACCGACGGCCAGCTGAAGACCGGCCGCGACGTGGTGATCGCCGCGCTGCTCGGCGCCGAGGAGTTCGGCTTCGCGACCGCCCCGCTGGTGGTCTCCGGCTGCATCATGATGCGCGTCTGCCACCTGGACACCTGCCCGGTCGGCGTCGCGACCCAGAACCCGGTGCTGCGCGAGCGGTTCTCCGGCAAGCCCGAATTCGTGGTCAACTTCTTCGAGTTCATCGCCGAGGAGGTCCGGGAGATCCTGGCCTCGCTGGGCCTGCGCTCGATCGAGGAGGCCATCGGCCACGCCGAGCACATCGACGCCCGGGCCGCGATCGACCACTGGAAGGCCGCCGGGCTGGACCTCGCCCCGCTGTTCCACGTGCCCGCACTGCCCGAAGGGGCCGCCCGGCACCGCACCACCACCCAGGACCACGCGCTCGACAAGGCCCTGGACAACCAGCTGATCACGCTCGCCGAGGACGCGCTGGAGCGCGGCGACGCCGTCCGCATCCAGCTGCCGATCCGCAACGTCAACCGCACCGTCGGCACCATGCTCGGCCACGAGGTGACCAAGCGGTACCGCGGCGAGGGCCTGCCGGAGGGGACCATCGACGTCACCTTCACCGGCTCCGCCGGGCAGTCCTTCGGCGCGTTCCTGCCGCGCGGCGTGACCCTGCGCCTGGAGGGCGACGCCAACGACTACGTCGGCAAGGGCCTCTCGGGCGGCGTCGTCGTCGTCCGCCCGGCCCGCGAGGCGGCGGCCATCGGCAACGACGCCCAGAACCACGTCATCGCCGGCAACACCATCGGCTACGGCGCCACCTCGGGCCGCGTCCACCTGCGCGGCAAGGCCGGCGAGCGCTTCGCCGTCCGCAACTCCGGGGCCACCCTGGTGGTCGAGGGCGTGGGCGACCACGGCCTGGAGTACATGACCGGCGGCCGGGTCGTCGTCCTCGGCGAGACCGGACGCAACCTCGCGGCGGGCATGTCCGGCGGCATCGCGTACGTCCTGGACCTGCGCCCCGCCAACGTCAACGACGGCATGGTGGGCATCGAGGCCCCCACCGCCGCCGACCGCGACTGGCTGCGCGACACCGTGCAGCAGCACTACGAGGAGACCGGCTCCACCGTCGCCGCCGAACTCCTGGCGGACTGGGGCAGCGGGGTCTCCCGCTTCTCCAAGATCATGCCGACCGACTACAAGGCAGTGCTCGCCGCCAAGGACGCCGCTGAGCGCGATGGCCTCTCCGAGGCCGAGACCACCGCGAAGATGATGGAGGCGGCTAATGGCTGACCCCAAGGGCTTCCTGACCACGCCCAAGCAGCTGGCCGAGCGCCGCCCGGTCGACGTCCGCCTCAAGGACTGGAACGAGGTCTACGTCGAGCGCAGCCTCCTGCCGATCATTACCGAGCAGGCCGGCCGCTGCATGGACTGCGGCATCCCGTTCTGCCACAACGGCTGCCCGCTCGGGAACCTCATCCCCGAGTGGAACGACCTGGCCTACCGGGACGACTTCGTCGGCGCGATCGAGCGGCTGCACGCCACCAACAACTTCCCGGAGTTCACCGGCCGGCTCTGCCCGGCTCCGTGCGAGTCCGCGTGCGTCCTCGGCATCAACCAGGACGCGGTGACCATCAAGAACGTCGAGGTCACCATCATCGACAAGGCCTGGGACCGGGGCGGGGTCACCCCGCAGGTGCCCGAGCGCCTCTCCGGCAAGACCGTCGCCGTGGTGGGCTCCGGCCCGGCCGGCCTCGCCGCCGCCCAGCAGCTCACCCGGGCCGGGCACACCGTCGTGGTGTACGAGCGGGCCGACCGGATCGGCGGACTGCTGCGCTACGGCATCCCCGAGTTCAAGATGGAGAAGCGCCACATCAACCGCCGCATCGAGCAGATGCGGGCGGAGGGCACCCGGTTCCGCACCGGCGTGCACGTCGGCGAGGACATCACCGGCCAGCAGCTGCGCGAGCGCTTCGACGCCGTGGTCGTCGCGGCCGGCGCCACCACCGCCCGCGACCTGCCGGTGCCCGGACGCGAGCTCAAGGGCATCCACCAGGCCATGGAGTACCTGCCGCTGGCCAACAAGGTGCAGGAGGGCGACTTCGTCGAGGCGCCGATCAGCGCCAAGGGCAAGCACGTGGTCGTGATCGGCGGCGGCGACACCGGCGCGGACTGCGTCGGCACCGCGCACCGGCAGGGGGCGGCCTCCGTCACCCAGCTGGAGATCATGCCGCGGCCCGGCGAGGAGCGGCCCGGGCACCAGCCGTGGCCGACCATGCCGATGACCTACAAGGTCACCTCCGCGCACGAGGAGGGCGGCGAGCGGATCTACTCCGTCAACACCACCCGCTTCACCGGCGACGAGGACGGCAACGTCCAGGAACTGCACCTCGTCGAGGTGGAGTTCAAGGACGGCCGGTTCGAGCCGGTGCCCGGCACCGAGCGGGCCGTCCCGGCACAGCTGGTCACCCTGGCCATGGGCTTCACCGGGACGGACGTGCGGAACGGGCTGGTCGAGCAGCTGGGAGCGGACCTCGACGCGCGCGGTAACATTGCCCGCGATGGCCGGTTCGCCACCAATGTCGATGGCGTGTACGTCTGCGGAGACGCCGGCCGTGGCCAGTCGCTGATCGTCTGGGCCATCGCGGAAGGCCGTTCGGCCGCCGCCGCGGTGGACAGGTACCTGGGCGGCAAGACCCCGCTTCCCGCCCCGATCCGGCCCACGGACCGCCCCCTGGTGGTCTGACGGACGGACGGTCCGACCGGCCTCCACCGAACGCCCGGCGCCGCATCGCCGGGAGCTCAACCCGCTGCCCCCGCCAGCGTCGCCGGGCCAACGCGGTCTCCTGGCGCCTGCCCTCTTCCCCGACCAGTTGGAGGGCGGGCGCCGTCGCGTTCCCCGACGGCCGTCCGGCGCCGGGAGCAGCAGCTCGGGGCCCGGAACTCCGGGCCGGGGACGACCCGGACACCGCCCGGGCTGCGGCGACACCCGGACAAACGTCCGGAGCCGTGATCCGTCCGGCGGGATCCCGCACAGTGGGCTGTTGTTCGTCGGTGCCAAGTGGCAGACTGCGGCCGACGGCCGGGGGGCTGGGCGAGTGCGGAGGACGACTTCGATGGGCACGACTCAGGCAGGCGGGGGCGCCACCGTACGGCGTCTGCTGCTCGGCACCCAGCTGCGCAAGCTCCGCGAGGCCAGAGGCGTCAGTCGGGAGGAGGCCGGGTACTCGATCCGCGCCTCCGAGTCCAAGATCAGCCGGATGGAGCTCGGCCGGGTCGGCTTCAAGGAACGCGACGTGGCCGACCTGCTGACCCTGTACGGGGTCGAGGCCGATCAGGAGCGGGCCACCGTCCTCGGACTGCTGCGCGAGGCCAACGTCAGCTCCTGGTGGCACGAGTACGGGGACGTGCTGCCCGGCTGGTTCCAGAACTACCTGGGGCTGGAGGAGGCCGCGGCCGAGATCCGCAGCTACGAGGTCCAGTTCGTCCACGGGCTGCTCCAGACCGCCGACTACGCCCGGGCCGTGGTCACCGCCGGCGGCCACGTCCACGGGCCGGAGGAGATCGAGCGCCGGGTCGACGTACGGCTCAAGCGGCAGGCGGTGCTGACCGCCGAGCGGGCGCCGCAGCTGGTCGCCGTCCTGGACGAGGCCGCGCTGCGCCGGCCCTGGGGCGGGCCGGAGCTGATGCGCGGCCAGCTGGACCGGCTGCTGGAGCTCGGCGAGCTGCCCAACGTCCGGCTCCAGGTGCTGCCGCTGGGCAACGCCGGGCTGAGCGCGGAGAGCGGCGCCTTCACCGTCCTGGGCTTCGCCGAGGCCGAGCTGGCCGACGTGGTGTACCTGGAGCAGTTCACCACCGCGCTCTACCTCGACAAGCCCGCCGAGGTGGCCGAGTACCGGCACGCCATGGACGACCTGGTCGCGGACAGCCTGAGCCCGGAACCGACCCGGAACCTGCTGTACGCGATGCGCCAGGAGTTGTAAGACGTCAGTACGATGACTTCCCATCAGGTCGGTGCATGAGAGGGAACAGATGTCGTACTTCTCCGAGTTGGCGCTGCAGTACATCGACGGCGAGTGGTGCAGCGGCAGCGGCTCCTGGGACATCGTCGACGTCGACCCCTACACCGGCGACAAGCTCGCCACCATCACCGTCGCCACCGGCGCCGAGGTCGACCGGGCCTACCGCGCCGCCGAGCGCGCCCAGAAGGCATGGGCCGCCGCCAACCCGTACCAGCGGCGGCTGGTCTTCGAGCGCGCGCTGCGGCTGCTGGAGGAGCGCGAGCCGGAGATCGTCCCGGCGATCATGGCGGAACTCGGCGGCACCGCGCTGAAGGCGGGCTTCGAGCTGTCGCTCGTCAAGGACGTGCTGCGGGAGTGCCTGCACCTGTCGGTGGCCTCCGAGGGCCGGCTGCTGGCCTCGCCCGCCCCGGGCCGGGAGAACCGGCTCTACCGGCTGCCGGTCGGCGTCGTCGGCGTGATCAGCCCCTTCAACTTCCCGCTCTTCCTGGCGCTCAAGGCCGTCGCCCCGGCCCTCGCGCTCGGCAACGGCGTCGTCCTCAAGCCGCACCAGGAGACCCCGGTCGTCGGCGGCGGACTGATCGCGAAGCTCTTCGAGGACGCGGGGCTGCCGCCCGGCCTGCTGAACGTGGTGATCACCGACATCGCCGAGATCGGCGACGGCTTCCTGGAGCACCCGGTGCCCAAGGTGATCTCCTTCACCGGCTCCGACAAGATCGGCCGGCACGTCGCCACCGTCGCCGCCGCGCACTTCAAGCGGACGGTCCTGGAGCTCGGCGGCAACAGCGCGCTGATCGTGCTCGACGACGCCGACGTGGACCACGCCGTGGACGCCGCGGTGTTCAGCCGCTTCGTCCACCAGGGGCAGGTCTGCATGGCCGCCAACCGGGTGCTGGTGGACCGCCGCGTCGAGGCCGAGTTCACCGAGAAGTTCGTCGCCAAGGTCGCCTCGCTCACCGTCGGCGACCCGAGGGACCCGGCCACCCACATCGGCCCGCTGATCAACCCCGTCCAGGCCGGCGCCCTCGACGCCCAGGTCGACCAGGCGCTCGCGGCCGGCGCCACCGCGCTGCTGCGCGGCACCACGGTCGGCAGCCTGATGGCGCCGACCGTGCTCACCGGCCTCGCCGAGGACGCGCCGATCCTGCGGAACGAACTCTTCGGCCCGGTCGTGCTGCTGGTGCCCTTCGACGGCGAGGACGAGGCCGTGCGGCTCGCCAACAACACGCCGTTCGGACTCAGCGGCGCGGTGCACACCGCGAACGTCGAGCGCGGCGTGAAGCTCGCCCAGCGGATCGAGACCGGCATGATCCACGTCAACGGCGGCACCATCGCCGACGAGCCGGGCGTGCCCTTCGGCGGCGAGAAGAACTCCGGCGTCGGCCGCCTCAACGGCGAGTCCACGGTGGACGCCTTCACCACGCTGAAGTGGATCTCCGTCCAGCACGAGCGCGCGGTCTTCCCGTTCTGACCGAGCGGGCGGACACGCGGGCCTCCCGGCGGCAGCCGCCGGGAGGCCCGTGGTCTCAGGCGGGGTAGCGGAGCAGGGCGTCGGTGGCGAGCTCGAAGCCGAAGGGGGCCGGGAGCGGGACGCGGTCACCGAACGTGCCGTTCCACCGCTGGTGGTAGCCGCTGCCGGAGGGCTCGGAGTAGAGCGTCAGGTCGCCCTCGCGCGGATCGATCACCAGGTACAGCGGGATGGCCATCAGCGGGTAGTCGCGGACCTTGCCGACCAGGTCGTTCTCCGGGTTCGACGGGGAGACGATCTCCACGGCGATGGCCGCCTGCTCGGCGGGGACCTGGTTGCCGCCCTCCTCCAGTGCCGAGAGGGGGATGTAGGTCAGGTCGGGGTTGCGCAACTTGCCGACGTTCGGGGAGGCGAGGTCGGTGTTCTCGCTCGGCATCAGGTCGGCGGGTTCGTGGGCCTCGAACTGCCTGCGGATGAGCAGCAGGTTGCGCTGGTGGATCACCGAGGGGCCGGCCAGCATGATGATCTCGTCACCGGAGATCTCGATCTTCCACCCGGTGGGAGGCGTCAGACTCTGCGCGTAGGCCAGCAGCCGGGCGTGGCGGTCTGGGATCGGGAACTCGCTCATGGCGCCATTCTTCCCCCGGGCAGGCCGAAAGGCCGTCGCCGGCGGGGCGACGGCCTTTCGGCGGGGGCGTCGGTCAGAAGACCGGCTGGCCGGCGCGGACGAGGCGCCAGGAGTCGGTGAAGAACTCGGCGGGGTCGATGGTGCCCTTGGCCTTCACCCAGGCGATCATGGTGTTGCGGATCTCGTCGGAGTTCGACCAGACCATCTTGGCCTTGGCGACGTGCGGGAAGTTGCCGCCGCCGTTGGCCCGGTAGTTGTTGACGGCGAGGACGAACTCGGCGGCCGGGTCGATCGGCTTGCCCTGGAAGGACAGGTTGACGATCCGCGAGCCCTTCGGCTGGGCGATGTCGATGTCGTAGCTCAGGCCGTAGACCGAGTCGTAGTTGTAGTCCGGGGTGGCCTCGGCGCCGGTCAGGGCCTCCTTGTCGACCGGGGCGCCCGGGGCGAGCTGGTTGTAGTACTTGACCGAGTACTCCAGGTAGTCCTTGAGCTGGGCGCCCGTCAGGACGCGGGCCTCCAGGGTGTTCTCGTAGATGTAGAGGCCCGCGGCGTCGCGCAGCTTGACCTGGCCGGACGGGATCAGCGCGGTGCGGTTGAACGGGGCGGCCTGGGCCAGCACCGGGAGCTTGGCGTACTGCCCGCCCGCCAGCGCGGCCTTGACGGCGTCGGCCTGGACCTTGCCGATCAGGTCGATGATCGGGGTGGCCTTGAAACGGGCGTCGGCGATCGACAGCTCGATCTTGCTGGTGCCGATGTTCTGGTTGACGTACGCGACGACCTTCTTGTGCTGCCCGGCGATCGCGTCGGTGATCTCCGGGTTCTCCGGCACGGTGTTGGAGTTCAGCAGTCGCGCGGAGACCGAGGAGACCTTCCAGGCGCCGGCCGCGAACTCGACCTCGAAGTCGAAGCAGGTCAGCCGCTGGCCGTAGCAGAGCGGCTCGGAGAGCACGACCGTCCGGCCGGTCTTCTTGTTGACGACCAGGCGCTGCGCGATCTCCTTGTGGGCGTGGCCCACCAGCACCGCGTCGATGTCGGGGACGGTCTCCGCCAGGGCCACCGAGGCGTTCTCGGCCCAGGGCAGCTGGTCGCCCCAGGTGGTCGCCTCGTCGCAGCCGGAGTGCGAGGAGACCACGATGACGTCCGCGCCGGCCGCCTTCATCTTCGGCACCCAGGCGGCGGCGGTCTCGACGATGCCCGGGAAGACCATCTTGCCGCTGACGTTGGCCTTGTCCCAGATCGCGATGCCCGGGTTGGTGAGGCCGAGGATGCCGACCTTCACCGGACGGCCCCCGCCCAGCCGCAGCTCCTTGATCACGTACGGCTTGAAGGCCGGCTTCTCGTTCTTCGCGTTCAGCGCGTTGGCGCCGAGCAGCGGGAACTCCAGCTGGTCCTGGTAGGCCTTCAGGAGCGGGATGCCGTAGTTGAACTCGTGGTTGCCGAGCGCGGCGGCGTCGTACTCCATGAGGTTCATGGCGACGGCCATCGGGTGGTCCGGCACGGTGTCGGCCTCGGTGTCGATCGACTCGATCCGGGCGTAGTAGTAGGACAGCTGGGTGCCCTGGATGGTGTCGCCCGAGTCGATCAGCAGGCAGCGGTTCCAGCCCTTCTCCTCGCGCACCTGGTTGGCCAGCGTGGAGATCTTGGCGAGGCCGACCGCGTTGTGGGCCTTGTCGCTGTACTCGGCGTCGGTGAAGTAGTCCCAGTTGAGCACCCGGCCGTGCAGATCGGTGGTGCCCATGACGGTGAAGGCCTGCTTGTTCGGCTGGCGCTGCTGGCCCTTGGCGGCCGCCGTGTCCGGCTGGGCGGCCGCGGCGGAGGGGGCGGCGGCCAGGGTGGCGCCACCGGCCAGGGCGGCGCCGGCGGCGGTGGCGGCGGACCGGGTGACGAAGTCACGGCGGTTCAGGGGCATGGACGACTCTCCCGAGTGGGGAACGACGGCGGATGGACCGTCAACTGGCATTCGTTGGCAAGTGCGCGTGTACGCGTCGACGCGCGTAGAAGGACGCGCGTAGAAGTGTGCCGTGCGGCCCGGGGTGGTGGATAGCCCCCGGACCTGTCCAAGAGGTGAGATCTTGGCGACTCGTTCGTGACGGGAACGGGGGAGGTCCGGGGTGGTAGGGCCGGCGGATGGCGGATGGCGGATGGGGGATGGCGGATGGCGGATGGCGGATGGCGGGCGGCGGGCGGCGGGTCAGGACGGCGGACGGCGGGTCAGGACGGCGGGGTCAGGACAATTCGCCCATGAGCCGGTCGACCTCGTGGCCCAGTCGGAGCGCCGGGTCCGGATCGTCCGGCCCCGCCCACGGCTGCCAGGTCCGCGCCCGCAGGTAACCGGCCACCGCGACCGGCAGCCGGTGCCGGACGATCCGCTCCGCCACCGGGCCCCGGCCGGCCGCCCGCAGCGCCGCCAGCAGGCCGTCCACCCCGGCGGAGGGCGGCAGCGGCACGCTGTCCAGGTAGGCGGCCAGCGCCACCAGCTCCGGATCGGGCGCGGGCGCCCCCTCCAGTACCTGCGCCCCCTCCAGGACGTGTGCCCCCTCCAGGACGTGTGCCCCGGAGGCCTCGGTCTCGCCGAGGGCCGTCCCTGCTCTCGCCCCCGTCCCCGTCCCCGTTCCGGTGTCGATCCCCGTGCCCGCCCCGGTCCCCGGTCCGATCCCGGCCCCCTCGCGGGGCCTCGGGGCGGGCGTCAGCAGCGCGCCCACCCCGTACAGCCCGACCACGACCCCCGGCCACCAGACCCCGCCCAGTCCGGCGAAGTGCAGCCCCAGACCGACCGCGCCGCCGGCACAGCCGACCAGGTTCCGGGCCGACTCCAGGTAGCGCAGCACCCGGGGGCCGAACCCGTCACTGGTAGCCACGGATCTCCTCGAACACCCCGTCCAGCGAGCCCGTACCGTCGAACAGCTTGCCGCCGCTCAGGTCCGCGATCCCCTGGAGCTGGCCCACCGCCGCCTCCCCGAACTTGATCGGGAACACCGGGATCGACTTCTCCCCAGCCGGCAGCGCGTCGTGGAAGCGCTTGAAGTCGCCGTCCGTCGCACCGGCGTTGCTCTCCCCGTCCGTCATCAGCACGATCGAGGTGAACCGGTCGTCGCCGGCCGCCGCCTGCTGACGCTCGATCACCCGGTACGCCTCCTCCAGCGAGGAGTACACCGCCGTCCCGCCCGAGGCGGCCAGCGACTGCACGTCCGCGTCGATCGACGCCAGCTCCGTCTCCGGGCCCGGCCGGCTGCCGGTGGCCGGCACCACGTGGGTCTTGGTCCACTTCACCGCGGAGGCGAAGGAGAGCAGCGTGATCTCCTCGCGGTCCCGGAAACGGCGCGTCCCGCGGGTGTCGTCCGCCCCGGTCAGCCGGCCCAGCGCGCTCTTCAGCGCGGCGATCCGCGGGCCCTCCATCGAGCCCGAGGTGTCCAGCACGTACACCGTCCTGGACGGGCGGCGCAGCTCGTTCTGGTACGAGGCCAGCAGGCCGTCCGCGACCGCCCGGGTGCCCGGGAACGGCAGCTCCCGGCGGCGGTCCGCGGGCAGCCCGGCGGCCGGGGCCGCGCCCGCCGTCACCGGTCGGCGCAGCGTCGTCTCGGAGATCCGTTTCTGCACGTCCTCCTTGAGCAGGTACGCGGACAGCCGCTGGAAGGAGTCGCGCTGCTCCTGCGCGGCGGAGGACATCAGCGAGAGCGGGTAGTCCGCCGACACCACGCCGTCCGCCGGCCGCACCACCGTCAGCTGCTGCTGCGGCGGCAGCGTCCTGTTCAGCGACAGCAGCACCGACTCGTAGTTCACCAGCGCGCTCACCGTGCCCGACTCGGCCCGGACGTACGCCTGCGCCAGCCAGCCGGAGGAGCCCGAGGTCAGCTTCTGGCCCTTGAAGAACTCCTTCAGCTGCGGACCCGCCTTCTGCACGTCCGCGTCGGTCAGCGCCGCGCCCGCGCCGGAGAAGGCCGAGGCCACCGCGACGAGGGTGGAGAAGCCCGAGTTGGAGCGGGACGGGTCGGCCATCCCGTACGGCAGCTTTCCGGCCGCCGCCGCCGCGCCGACCTGCGCCCAGGTGACCTTGGAACCGTCGCCCCAGCCGAGTTCGCCGAGCGCCGAGGAACGCACCCCGATCGCCACCGGCGACACCATCACCGGGGTCTCGGAGACCACCTTGGACTTGCCGGCCGGATCGAGCCGCAGGTACTGGTTCGACGGGAACCACACGGCGTCGTACTTGCCGTCGGCCCGGCCCGAGGAGACGGCGTCGGCGCCGTCCAGGGTGCCCGTCCAGGAGAACTGCACGGTCACCCCGGTGGCCTTCCGGGCATCCTCCAGGACCGGTGCCAGGTCCTGGAGTTCACTGCCCGCCAGGACGCGCAGCACGCCGGGGCGGGCGGTCTCGGCGGGCGGATCGGTGGGCTTCGGGGCGGCGTTGTCGCCGCCACCGGAGGAGGTGCAGGCGGTGGCCGCGGCCAGCACGGCGGCCAGCGCGGCCGTGAGCCAGCCGCGGCGCTTCATCGGGATGGTCACTTGGTCCCCTTCGCCGCGGTGGTCAGCTTGAGCAGGTTGTCCAGCGAGGGCAGGGTCGCCTGCTTGACCTTGGCCGCGGTCAGATCGGGTGCGAAAGTCGGCTTCTTCTCCCGCATCAGGTTCGCGAAGGCCTCCGGTTCGGCCTGCGGCCGGAGCCCGAACCCGGCCTCCAGACCGCGGAGCACCTCGTCGTTCTGGAGGGCGTCGGCGAGCTTGCGGCCGTTGTCGGTGTGGGCCACGACGGTGTGGTCCGAGTAGACCGTGGTGTCCGGGTACAGCACCACCATGTCCCCGGTGGGCTTGCCCTGCAGCGACAGGGCGGCGGCCTGCGACTCGTACGCGAAGATCAGCGGGCTGCCGATCCCCGCGCCGAAGTCCCGGAACGGCTCGTCGCTGCTGCTCTTCTGGATGCCCTGCAGCGCGTTCGCCTTGTACAGGACGTCCTTGACGGCGGCGACGCCGGCGTCGTCCGACACCACCTGGTGGTTGTTGGCGATGTAGGAGAGCAGCGCGAGGTACATCGCGCCCGAGGACGAGCTCTCCGGGTCGGTGGTGGTCACGAAGAGCTGACCGGACAGCTCGGGATGGGCGCCCGCGCCGGTCAGCTCCTCCCATCTGCGGTTGCCCTTCAGCGCGTTGACGTACTCGTCCATCCGGAACGTCCAGACGCCGGTGACGGCGTCCAGGTCGGCCAGCTTGTTCTCCTTCAGGACCCTGGCCACCGGCTCGTGCGCCACGATCACCAGCGGCGAGTAGAACGGGACCATCGGGGAGTCCTGCAGCTTCCAGATGCGCTGGATCTCCCGCGCCGGCGCCGAGCTCGCCGGGAAGGCGAAGTCCAGCCCCGGCGTCCTGCCCGCCTGGTCGCTCATCGTCCAGGAGCCGGTGGAGTCCGTCCGGACCACCAGGCCCTGCTTCGCCAACTCGGCCTTGACATCGTCGTTCTCGAAGAAGGCGCGCTTCTCCGAGCCGATCAGGCCGGTGACGGTGACCGTCCTGGCGGTGTCCTTCTTCGGGTCGTCGGGGATCAGCGCGAAGGCGACCCCGCCCAGCAGGGCCAGGGCCGCAACCACCCCCAGTGCGCGTCGCATGCCGAACGCCTCCCCCTCGTCCGCTCCTTCGTCCGGGTGGTGACCCGGGGCGCCCCGGCATCCACCGGGGGTGACGAGCGTCCCGCCGGGCGGGGAGCGGCGGCGGAAGCGGCGGTGAACCAGAGGTGAACACCCCTTCACGGAATCGCATCGGCAGGCGGCGCGGGCGGCGCGGGAGGCGTACGGGCGGCGCGCGGCAGCGACGTGGAGCGGGGCGCTCGCACAGCGGTCCGAGGATGTGTCAGATTGTTCAACTCGCCTTACCGCAAAGGTCATCCCGCAGTCCGGACCCGCGTCGTGGTTACGCGCCGGTAATGCCTAGTCTCAGCACTATGCGCCGAGCAAAAATCGTCTGTACCCTCGGGCCCGCCACCGACTCGTACGACCAGATCAAGTCCCTGGTCGACGCCGGGATGGACATCGCCCGACTGAACCTCAGTCACGGCTCGCACACCGAGCACGAGGAACGCTACCGCCGCGTCCGCAAGGCCGCCGACGAGACCGGCCGCAGCGTCGGCATCCTCGTCGACCTTCAAGGCCCGAAGATCCGGCTCGACACCTTCGCCCACGGACCCGTACTTCTCGAACGCGGCGACGAGTTCACCATCTCCACCGACAACGGCGTCGTGGGGGACAAGGACCGCTGCGGAACCACCTACTCCGGGCTCGCCGGGGACGTCAGCCGCGGCGAGCGCATCCTGGTCGACGACGGCCGGGTCACCCTGGAGGTCGTCGCCGTCGACGGGCCGCACGTGCGCTGCCTGGTCATCGAAGGCGGCCTGGTCTCCGACCACAAGGGCCTCAACCTCCCCGGCGTCGCCGTCTCCGTCCCCGCACTCAGCGACAAGGACGTCGCCGACCTGCGGTGGGCGCTGCGCACCGGGGCCGACCTCATCGCGCTCTCCTTCGTCCGCAGCGGGCGGGACGTCGAGGACGTCCACCGGATCATGGCGGAGGAGGGACGCCGGGTCCCGGTCATCGCCAAGATCGAGAAGCCGCAGGCGGTGGAGAACCTGGAGTCCGTCGTCGACGCCTTCGACGGGATCATGGTGGCCCGCGGCGACCTGGGCGTGGAGATGCCCCTCGAACAGGTCCCGCTGGTCCAGAAGCGCGCCATCAAGCTCGCCCGCCGCAACGCCAAGCCGGTCATCGTCGCGACCCAGATGCTCGACTCGATGATCAACACCTCCCGGCCGACCCGCGCCGAGGCCTCCGACGTCGCCAACGCCGTCCTGGACGGGACGGACGCGGTGATGCTCTCCGGGGAGACCTCGGTCGGCAAGTATCCGGTCGAGACCGTCAAGACCATGGCCCGGATCGTCGAGGCCGCCGAGAACGACATCCTGGCCGCGGGCCTCCCGCCGCTCACCACCGGCAGCAAGCCGCGGACCCAGGGCGGCGCCGTCGCCCGCGCGGCCGCCGAGATCGGCGACTTCCTGCACGCCAAGTACCTGATCGCCTTCACCCAGTCCGGCGACACCGCCCGCCGGCTCACCCGCTACCGCTCGCCCATCCCGGTGCTCGCCTTCACCTACGAACCGGCCGTACGCAGCCAACTCGCCCTCACCTGGGGCGTGGAGACCTTCCTCGGCCCGTTCGCCCCGACCACCGACCAGATGGTCGAACAGGTCGACGCGGCACTCCTGTCGCTCGGCCGCTGCCAGAAGGGCGACATCGTCGTCATCACGGCCGGCTCCCCACCCGGCCTGGCCGGCTCCACCAACCTCGTCCGCGTCCACCACGTGGGGACGCTGGACGCCTGAGCGACTGCCCGGCGGCGCGGCCCTCCCGGGGCCGCGCCGCTGTCAGTGCTTGGGGCCGATGTGGGCGTCCATGAGGGCGACGGAGTCCTTGCGGGCGACGGAGATGTTGACCTGGCCGGTGGGGCGGGGGATCGAGGCCTTCCACTGGACGCCGACGGCGTCGAGGGTGGCGGTGAAGAGGCCGATGATGTCGGCCGACGTGTTGGTGAAGAAGTACCGGGGGTACTCGTAGCGCTTTGTGACGCCACCGACCGTGCGGGTCGTCCAGTTGGTGATGCGGCAGCCGTCGGAGTGGATCAGGCCCCGCAGGAACTCCCACGGGTGGGCGTCGACGATCGCCTGCTGCCACGTTTCCAGGGTTATGGTGCGTTCGTGCTTCTTGCCGGGGCCGTGCTGGGGGAAGAGGCAGGTGAGGTGGTTCGAATAGATCTTGACGTCGTGGCACCCGGTGCGCCGCACCCGGCAGGGCTTGTTGTTGGGGAGGACCTGGCGCATGGCCTGTTCGACGGAATCCATGATGGCCGGCCAGGTGTCGTCGCAGGTTATCTGGAGGCTCTGAGTCCTGCGGTATTCGTTGGGCAGCAGGATGTGGCCGTCGCCGAGGTACAAGCCCAGTAGGCAGGAGTAGGCGGGGCGGTCCAGTTCGTCGCCGTAGCAGTGGATGCACGTCGAGCGCTTACGGCCGGGAAGCTCGTCTCGTATGGCGAGGTCTCGATGCTTCCACCAGGAGACCGTGCCCTGCGGAACGTGGAGTCGGCGGGCCACCTCGGCGTTGCTGAGGCCTCGGCGGAGGAGGTGGACGGCTTGTTCGCGCACAGAGAGAGTGGTCATGTGCGCCAGAGTGGGGTGTGACAGGCCGGATGGCGGATGCTTTGGAAGCAGTCCACTGGATAGAGTGAAATCCCCGAGGCCTGGGAATATAAGGAAAATCTGGTGCCGAGTGTGGGATTCGAACCCACACGCCCTTTCAGGCAATCGCTTTTGAGGCGATCGTGTCTGCCCTTCCACCAACCCGGCTGGTTCGCGCCCGTGAAGGATACCCTGTGAGCGCTGTCGGGCGCAGCTAGGTACCCTCGTGCATGCAGTACCCCGCCGGAACTAGGAGCCCCGTGAGCACCGCCGACGAGCAGGCGCAGCCGCTTGAGACCGATACGCCCCAGATCACCCGGATTGTGATCGCCGAGGACGAGGCGCTGATCCGCCTCGACCTCAAGGAGATGCTCGAGGAGGAGGGGTACACCGTCGTCGGTGAGGCCGGTGACGGGGAGACGGCGGTGCGGCTGGTGGAGGAGCTGAAGCCGGACCTGGCGATCTTCGACGTGAAGATGCCGGTGCTGGACGGGCTCTCCGCGGCCGAGCAGATCCACGACAAGCACCTGGCGCCGGTCCTGATGCTGACGGCGTTCTCGCAGCGGGAGCTGGTGGACCGGGCGCGGGACGCCGGGGCGATGGCGTACATCGTCAAGCCGTTCTCGAAGTCGGACCTGGTGCCGGCGATCGAGATGGCGGTCTCCCGGTACGCCGAGATGCGGGCGCTGGAGAAGGAGATCGGGGACCTCAGCCAGCGGCTGGAGACCCGGAAGCTGGTGGACCGGGCGAAGGGCGTGCTGCAGACCAAGTTCGGGCTGAACGAGCCGGCCGCCTTCCGGTGGATCCAGAAGACCTCGATGGACCGCCGGATGACGATGGCCGCGGTGGCCGAGGCGGTCATCGAGGAGGGCGAGGCCCAGGACCGCAAGAAGGCGGACGAGGCCAAGGGCGAGTAACAGGTACGGGAAGGGCCCGGCAGAACGTTTCTGCCGGGCCCTTCGACGTGTGTACGGGCTCAGTCCTCGCCGAGGTAGGCCTTGCGGACGGACTCGTCGTGCAGGAGGTCGGGCCCGGTCCCGGAGAGGACGATGCGGCCGGTCTCCATGACGTACCCCCGGTCGGAGAGCGAGAGCGCCGCCTGGGCGTTCTGCTCGACCAGGAGGATGGTCGTGCCGGAGGACTTCAGCTCCACGATGGTGGACATGATCTTCTGCATCATCAGCGGCGAGAGCCCCATCGAGGGTTCGTCCAGCATCAGCAGCTTGGGCCGGGACATCAGCGCCCGTCCCATCGCGAGCATCTGCTGTTCGCCGCCGGAGAGCGTACCGGCGGCCTGGCGCCGGCGTTCGCCGAGGATCGGGAACAGGCCGTAGGCCCGTTCGACGTCGGCGGTGATGCCGGCGGCGTCGGTGCGCAGGAAGGCGCCGAGGAGGAGGTTCTCCTCGATGGTCATCCGGGGGAAGATGTGCCGTCCCTCGGGGGAGTGGGCGAGGCCGAGGGCGACGATCTTGTGCGCGGGGACGGTCGAGAGGTCCTGGCCGTCGAAGGTGATCCGTCCGGCGGTGGGCTTGAGCAGGCCGGACAGGGTGCGCAGGGTGGTGGTCTTGCCCGCGCCGTTGGTGCCGATGAGGGTGGTGACCTCGCCCTGTTCGACGGTGAAGCCGATGCCCTTGACGGCCTCGATCTTGCCGTAGGCGACGCGGAGGTCCTCGACCTCGAGGAGTGCGGTCACTGGTCG
This sequence comes from Kitasatospora sp. NPDC054768, assembly GCF_053612025.1. Lineage (NCBI taxonomy): Bacteria > Bacillati > Actinomycetota > Actinomycetes > Kitasatosporales > Streptomycetaceae > Kitasatospora > Kitasatospora sp. NPDC054768. Next base: position 11,695 of record NZ_JBSHBN010000099.1, on the reverse strand, counting down.
GTCTCCGTAACGTTCTCCGGAACAGCCGGGGTGGTGCCTTCGAGCGGGGCGCCCAGGTAGGCGGTGATGACGCGTTCGTCGTTCTGGACGGTCTCGCGGTCGCCCTCGACGATCTTCTGGCCCTGGACGAGTACCGCGGTGCGGTCGCAGAGGTTGAAGATGAAGCGCATGTCGTGCTCGATGACGAGGACGGAGACGCCCTTGTCGCGGATCGCGAAGACGAGTTCCTCGGCGGCCCGGGTCTCCTGGGGGTTCATGCCGGCGGTGGGTTCGTCGAGCAGCAGCAGGCCGGGTTCGGAGGCGAGGGCGCGGGCGATCTCCAGCTTGCGCTGCTCGCCGTAGGGGAGGTTGCGGGCGAGGTGGTCGGCCTTCTCGGCGAGGCCGGTGAACTGCAGGAGTTCCATGGCCTTCTCGCGGCTCTCGGCCTCGGCACGGTGGTAGCCGGGGCCGCGCAGGATGGCGGAGAAGATGCCTTCCCTGGTGCGGGTGTGCCGGCCGACCAGGACGTTCTCCAGGACGGTCATGTTGGCGAACAGCCGGATGTTCTGGAAGGTGCGGGCGATGCCGGCCTGGGTGACCAGGTGGGGCTTGGGCGGCAGCAGGGTGTCGCGGAAGCGGACGGCGCCCTCGGTGGGGACGTACAGGCCGGTGAGGCAGTTGAAGAAGGTGGTCTTGCCGGCGCCGTTGGGGCCGATGAGACCGATGATCTCGCCTTCGCCGACGGTCAGGGAGACGTCGTTGACGGCGGTGAGGCCGCCGAAGCGCATGGTGACGCCGGTGACTTCGAGCAGGGGTGCGGCGGTGGTGGTCATCGGGTCGGTCACGCCCCTGCCTTGGTGAGTGCGGTCGGCTCGCCGGTGGCCTGGGCCGGGAGGGCGGCCTCGTGGAACTCCAGCTGCCGGCGCCGGTTGGGGATGAGGCCTTCGGGGCGCACCCGCATCAGGACGATGAGGGCGGCGCCGAAGGCGAGGAGCTGGTAGTCGGCGAGGAATTCGAGCTTCTTGGGGATGAGGAAGAGCAGGGTGGCGCCGGCCAGCGGGCCGCTGATGGTGCCCATGCCGCCGAGGATGACCGCGGCGAGCAGGAAGGCGGAGTTCGGCGGGAGGGCTTCGGCGAAGGTGTACTGGTCGGGGGTGACGGTGTAGCTGACGTGGGCCTGGACGGTGCCGGCCAGGCCGGCCAGCAGGGCGCCGAGGGCGAAGGCGAGCAGCTTGAGCCGGAAGCCGTTGATGCCCATGGCCTCGGCGGCGGTCTCGTCCTCGCGGATGGCGACCCAGGCGCGGCCGATGCGGGAGTCGCCGACCCGGGCGAAGACCAGCACGACGACGGCGGTGACGAGCAGCATCAGCAGGTAGTAGTTGGAGAAGCGGCCGAGTTCGACGCCGAGGACGGTGTGCGGCTTGCCGAGGTCGAAGCCGAGGATCTCCAGGTCGGGGATGCGCGGGATGCCGTTGGAGCCGTTGGTGACCTTGGGGCCGGTGGTGCCGTTGAGGTTGAGCATGGTGATGCGGAAGATCTCGCCGAACCCGAGGGTGACGATGGCGAGGTAGTCGCCGCGCAGCCGCAGGGTGGGGGCGCCGATCAGGACGCCGAAGATCATCGAGACGACGGCGCCGGTGAGCATCGCGGCCCAGAACGGGAACTGGACGTGGATGGGCGAGGCGGGGGAGCCGGAGACCAGGGCGGCGGCGTAGGCGCCGACGCCGAGGAAGGCGACGTACCCGAGGTCGAGCAGGCCGGCCAGGCCGACGACGATGTTGAGGCCGAGGGCGACGGTGGCGAAGATCAGGATGTTGGTGGCGACCGAGGTGTACTGGTCGCTGGTCTGGGTGAACGGGAAGCCGGCGGCGGCGGCGAAGGCGGCGCCGGTGGTGACCGGGCGGTGCTTGACGGTCAGCGCGCGCAGCCGGGCGAGCAGGCCGGACTTGGCCAGGGCGGGGACGGCGAGGGCGACGAACAGCAGGTAGCCGGTGAAGAGTTCGCCGTACTCGGTGTCGATGCCGAAGGTGATCGCGAACAGTCCGGTGCCGAAGGCGAGGACGATCAGCAGCACCTCGACCCAGGAGGGGAGCGCCCGCGCTGCGGCCAGCGGGCGGTCGATCCGGCCCAGCCGCAGTGCGCTGTTGGCGAGGTGGCCGAGCTGGAGCAGCAGGACGGCGCCGGCGGCGATGGCGAGGCCGCCGGCGAGGGCGGTCAGGACCGGGGCGACCGGCTTGTCCGTGGGGACGGCGTGGGCGCCGAACCAGGCGGCGGGGGCGACCGGGACGAGCAGGAAGAGACGCTTGTCGAGGATCCGCAGCGGGACGGCGGTGCGGCGGTCGAGCGGCAGGGCGAGGGCGCCGAGGACGGAGATCAGGCCGCCCGCGGCGAGCACCCAGCCGCCGGGTTCGAGGTTGGCGAGGCCGCCGAGTTCGGCGGAGACGGCGGCGACCGCGTAGACGGCGACGGCGAGGGCGCCGGTGGCGGCGAACAGGACGGCGTTGTTGCTGCGGGTGGGGGCGGCCCAGCGCAGTCCGGGGACGCCCTGGGCGGCGAGCAGCAGGACGAGGGTGAGCAGCCCGGCGGCGAGGGCGAGCCACTGGAGGCCGGCCGGGGAGCCGTAGTACGTGAGGTCGCCGGGGAAGTCGGAGGTCCAGGTCCAGGACATGGCGGCGGAGGCGGCGGTGGCGAGGGCGCCGAGTGCGGTGACGGCGGCGGCGGCGCGGGCCGCCAGCGGGATGACCGGGGTGGTTTCGGTGCGGGTGGTGGTCATGGTGGTCACGCCCTGTCCGCGACGCGCTCGCCGAGCAGGCCCTGGGGCCGGATCAGGAGCACGAGGATGAGGAGTACGAACGCCCAGACGTCCTTCCAGGCGCCGCCTCCGAAGAGGTGCATGCCGGGCAGGTGCTGGATGTACCCGGTGGCGAGGGCTTCGGCGAGGCCGAGGGCGAGGCCGCCGAGCATGGCGCCGTAGATGTTGCCGATGCCGCCGAGGACGGCGGCGGTGAAGGCCTTGAGGCCGAGGATGAAGCCCATCCGGAAGTCGACCTGGCCGCTGCGCAGCCCGTAGGCGACGGCGGCGACGGCGGCGAACGCGGCGCCGATGGCGAAGGCCATGACGATGATGCGGTCGGTGTCGATGCCCATCAGCTTGGCGGTGTCCGGGTCCTGGCTGGTGGCCTGCATGGCGCGTCCGGAGCGGGTGCGGGTGACGAACCAGCCGAGGGCGAGCATGCACAGCGGGGCGGCGATGATCAAGAAGAGGTCGCTGCGCTGGATGGTGACGGAGCCGAGGCTGAACGGGTCGCCGGGGAGCTTGGGGAAGACCCGGGCCTTCTTGGCGTCCGGGTAGAAGGAGAAGACGAGTTGCTGGAGGAAGATGGACAGCCCGATCGCGGTGATCAGCGGGGCCAGTCGGGGGGCGTTGCGCAGGGGGCGGTAGGCGAAGCGCTCGGCGGCGACGGCGGTGAGGGTGGAGACCAGGATGCCGGCGATCAGCATGAGCGGCAGGGCCAGCCACAGGGTGGTGCCGCCGGGGAGGGCGAGGTAGGCGGTCAGGGCGCCGAAGCCGCCGACCATGACGATCTCGCCGTGGGCGAAGTTGATGAGCTGGACGATGCCGTAGACCATCGTGTAGCCGATCGCGACGAGTCCGTAGAGGGCGCCGAGGATCAGGCCGTTGGCCAGCTGCTGCGGTAGGTCGTGCACCGCTGGGCCTCCGTAGTGCGTTCGGGGGTGTCCGCGTGGGTGGTGGATGTGGGTGCGCGCGGGGGCACTCGTGGCGCCCCCGCGCGCGGTGGTGGTGAAGTGGCGCTGGTGGTGCTGGTGGTGACTGGGCGTCAGCCCTTGAAGGTGCCGGACTTCTCCACGGCCCACTTGCCGTCCTTGACGGTGTAGACGGTGAGCTGCTTGTTGGTGGTGTCGCCGAACTCGTCGAAGGAGACCTTGCCGGTCACGCCGTCGAAGCTGACCTTCTGGACGGCGTCGCGGACGGCCTTGCGGTCGGGGACCTTGCCGTTGTTGTCCTTCACGGCCTGCTTGACGCCCTGGATGATGGCCCAGGCGCTGTCGTAGGAGTAGCCGCCGTAGGTCTCGTAGGCGTCCTTGTAGCCGGCGGTCTTGTAGTCGGCGATGAACTTCTTGGCGGTGTCGAGGGATTCGACGGGCAGGCCGACGGCGGTGGCGTAGTCGCCCTGGCTCTTGGGGTTGAGCTTGATGAAGTCGCCGCTCTGGATGCCGTCGCCGCCCATCAGCGGGATGTTGACGCCGGCCTCCTTGAGCTGGAGGGAGAGCGGGCCGGCCGCGGGGTACTCGCCGCCGTAGTAGACGGCCTCGGCGCCGGAGCTCCTGACCTTGGTGACGATGGCGGCGAAGTCGCGGTCGTCGGGGTTGACGTGCTCCTCGCCGACGAGCTGGCCGCCGAGCTTGGTGAACTCGCCCTTGAAGGTGCCGGCCAGGCCCGCGCCGTAGGTCTTCTGGTCGTCGATCAGGAAGACCTTGGTCTTCTTGGCGTCGTTGTAGAGGAACTGGGCGGCGAAGGGGCCCTGGACGGCGTCGGTGGTGGCGGTGCGGAAGTAGGACGTGAACGGGCGCTTCTTCTCGCCGCTGGCCCACTTCTCGCCCTGGCTGAGGGCGACGCCGGTGTTGGCGGGGGAGACCTCGGCCAGGCCGGCGTCGTCGAAGATCTGCTGCATCGACTGGGCCACGCTGGAGTTGAGCGGGCCGACGACGCCGAGGACCTTGGAGTCGCCGACGAGCTGGGTGGCGTTCTGCTGGCCGGGGGCGGGCTTGCCGGTGTCGTCCAGGGCCTTGATCTCGAACTTGACGCCGGGGACCTCGTTGGCCTCGTTGGCCTTCTTGATCGCGAGGTCGACGGAGTTGCGGATGCCGAGGCCGAGGGCGGAGAGGTCGCCGGTGAGCGGGGCGTCGACGCCGATGACGACGGTGGTGGAGCCGGAGTTGGAGGTGCCGCCGTCGGCCTTCTTCTCTCCGCGGGAGCCGCAGGCGCTGAGGCTGAGGGCGCCGATCACGGCAATGCTCACGACAACTGCTGAACGATGACGCACGAGGGTCCCCTTCGGTTCAGGAGGCGCCCGCGCCTGAATGGCGGGAGCCGGAGTGCGCGGAGGGCCTGGCCCAATCGAATGGCGCGGTGACTGGCCGTGACTCTAGATGCCGTTGGGCGGCTCGGGCAGTGCTGGGAGCAGGCTGTGATTCTCTTGTTATGAGCACACGGAGCATTTGTCTCACGATGTGGTCGTTCTGGCTCGATCGACCCCGCGATGCCAGGCGTTTACGCGCTGGTAGGGCGATGTAAGGCCCAGAAATGAGGGTTGCAGCTGGCAGCACCGATAATCGGACACCTGTGTCCGATGCCCTGCTTTCGGCCTTGAGCGTCCGGATTTCGGACAAGGAGGGTGCGACCGGATGATCCCGGGGCGCCCGCGGGCCTCGGAACCGGCAATTGATCGGATTTCCTACTTGTTACTCAGCGTTACAGGGGCGGGTTTGCACCGACCGCGCCCGGACACGTGAAGGCCCCCTTGTCCAGACCAACGCCTGCCCAGGGTGGCGGAAGGTCAAACAAGGGGGCGGAAAAGGGACTTGATGTTGTCCGGAGTGAACTCGCGGTTCCGGTGGGGACGTTGTCGGGCGGGAGGGCGCGGTCGGAGCCGCCGTCAGAGGTCGCGCAGCATGCAGGTCAGCCGGCAGCTGGTGATCCGCCGGCCGGTGTCGTCGGTGATCGCGATCTCGTAGGTGGCCGCGGTGCGGCCCTTGAACACGGCCGTCGCCACCCCGGTCACCAGCCCGGAGGTGGCCGAGCGGTGGTGGGTCGCGTTGAGGTCCACACCGACCGCGTACCGGCCGGGACCGGCGTGCAGCATCGCCCCGATCGAGCCCAGCGTCTCGGCCAGCGCCGCCGACGCGCCGCCGTGCAGCAGCCCGTACGGCTGCTGGTTGCCCTCCACCGGCATGGTGCCGACCACGCGGTCGCCGGAGGCCTCGACGATCCGGATGCCGAGCTTCTCGCCGAGGTGGCCGCCCGAGAAGGTCTCCGGGTTCACGCCGAGCTTGGCGAAGTGGTCCAGCACGTCCTGCGGGACGTTCAGGACGGGGGCGGTGTCGGGAGTGGTGTCGGGGGCGCTGCCGGGGACGTCGAGGGGGGCGGTGCCGGGGGCCGCATCGGTCATGGGGGAACTCCTGCCGCTGGGATCTGCTGGGGGGATGTGCCGCCTGTGATCGTACGACCGTCCTACTCATAGGTAGCAGCCGCGGCCGAACCGGCGCGGCGTCCTTTTTGTCGGTGCCGGGCCATAGGATCGGTGGCCGGTAGTGGAATCGGCAGGAACGGACGTTGACGTGGCTACGCAGAGTACGGACAAGGGCGCGACGGGTGGCGGCGGGGCCGGCCCGCGGCCCCGGCTGATGCTGCTCGACGGGCACTCGATGGCCTACCGGGCCTTCTACGCCCTGCCCGTGGAGAACTTCAACACCTCCACCGGCCAGCCCACCAACGCGGTCTACGGCTTCGCCTCGATGCTCGCCAACACCGTCCGGGACGAGCAGCCCACCCACCTCGCCGTCGCCTTCGACCTCTCCCGGCAGACCTTCCGCTCCGTCGAGTTCCCCGACTACAAGGCCAACCGCGCCAAGACGCCGGACGAGTTCCGCAGCCAGGTCGGCCTGATCGGCGAACTGCTCGACGCCATGCACGTCCCCCGGCTGACGGCCGAGGGCTTCGAGGCCGACGACATCATCGCCACCCTGGCCACCGCCGCCGAGGCGGCCGGCTACGACGTCGACATCGTCACCGGCGACCGCGACTCGCTCCAGCTGGTCACCGACCACGTCACCGTGCTCTACCCGACCAAGGGCGTCTCCGAGCTCACCCGCTACACCCCGGAGAAGGTCGCCGAGAAGTACGGCGTCACCCCGCGCCAGTACCCGGACCTCGCCGCGCTGCGCGGCGACCCGTCCGACAACCTCCCCGGCATCCCCGGCGTCGGCGAGAAGACCGCCGCCAAGTGGGTCAACCAGTTCGGCTCCTTCGACGAACTCGTCGCCCGCGCCGACGAGGTCAAGGGCAAGATCGGCGAGAAGCTGCGCGACCACCTCGACTCGGTCAAGCGCAACCGGGTGCTCACCGAGCTGGTCCGCGACGTCGAACTCCCGCTCGGCGTCACCGACCTGGACCGCAAGCCCTTCGACAAGGACGCCGTCGGCACCCTGATGGAGTCGCTGGAGTTCCGCAACGCCAACTTCCGCGACCGCGTCTTCGGCATCGACCCGACCACCGGCTCGGACACCGCCGAAGCCGAGCTCGCCCCCGGCGTCGAGGTGGACGGCGAACTCCTCACCGACCCCGGCACCCTGGCCGCCTGGCTCGCCGAGCACGCCTCCGACGGCAAGACCACCGTCGCGCTCGCCGCCGTCTACCAGTGGGCGCTCGGCGCCGGCGAGGTCACCGAAGTGGCGCTCGCCGCCGGGGAGACGGCCGCCTGGTTCGACCCGGCGCTGCTCGCCGAGGAGGACGAGCGGGCCTTCGCCGCCTGGCTCGCCGACGCCGGCGCCCCCAAGGCCCTGCACATCGCCAAGCAGGTCATGCGCGCCTTCGCCGAGCGCGGCTGGACCATCGAGGGCGTCGTCGCCGACACCGCGCTCGCCGCCTACCTGGAGAAGCCCGGCCGCCGCACCTTCACCCTGGAGGTGCTCGCCGAGGAGTACCTGGCGCGCTCGCTCACCCCGGCCCCCGCCACCGAGAGCGGCCAACTCTCCTTCGACGCACCGGAGGAGGACGAGACGGCCGCCGCCCGGTCGCTGATGCTCCAGGCCCGCGCCGTACTCGACCTCGCCACGCTCTTCGACACCCGCCTCGGCGAGGTCGGCGCCGCCGAGCTGATGCACGACATGGAACTGCCCATCGCCGCCCTGCTGGCCCGGATGGAGCGCTACGGCATCGCCGCCGACCGCGAGTGGCTCACCGGCCTGGAGGCCCAGTTCGCCGCCGAGATCCAGCGCGTGGTGGAGGAGGCGCACGCCGCCGCCGGGCACGAGTTCAACCTCGGCTCGCCCAAGCAGCTCCAGGAGATCCTCTTCGGCGAGCTCGCACTCCCCAAGACCAAGAAGATCAAGACCGGCTACACCACCGACGCCGACGCGCTCACCTGGCTGGCCACCCAGACCGACAACGAACTGCCGGTCGTCCTACTGCGCCACCGCGACCAGGCCAAGCTGCGCACCACCGTCGAGGGCCTGCTCAAGACCGTCTCGCCCAAGGGCCGGATCCACACCACCTTCAACCAGATGGTCGCCGCCACCGGCCGACTCTCCTCGCAGGACCCGAACCTGCAGAACATCCCGGTCCGCACCGAGGAGGGCCGGGCGATCCGCCGCGCCTTCGTCGTCGGCGAGGGCTACGAGTCGCTGCTCACCGCCGACTACTCCCAGATCGAACTGCGGATCATGGCCCACCTGTCCGAGGACGAGGCGCTGCTGGAGGCCTTCGCCTCCGGCGAGGACCTCCACACCACCGTCGCCTCCCAGGTCTTCGAGGTGCCGCGCGCCGCGGTGGACGCCGAGATGCGCCGCAAGATCAAGGCCATGTCCTACGGCCTGGCGTACGGACTCTCCGCGTACGGGCTCTCGCAGCAGCTCGGCATCAAGCCCGCCGAGGCCCAGGGCCTGATGGACACCTACTTCGAGCGCTTCGGCGGCGTGCGGGACTACCTGCGCCGGGTCGTCGACGAGGCCCGGGCGACGGGCTACACCGAGACCCTGCTCGGCCGCCGCCGCTACCTGCCGGACCTCAACAGCGACAACCGCCAGCGCCGCGAGATGGCCGAGCGGATGGCCCTCAACGCCCCGATCCAGGGCTCGGCCGCCGACATCGTCAAGATCGCCATGCTCCGGGTGGACGAAGCGCTGCGTACGGCCGGCCTCACCTCCCGGATGCTGCTCCAGGTGCACGACGAAATCGTGCTGGAGCTGGCCCCGGGCGAGCGCGAGCAGGTCGAGGCCGTCGTCCGCGAGCAGATGGCGGGCGCCTACCCGCTGCGTGCCCCGCTGGACGTCTCGGTCGGCGTCGGCCCCAACTGGGAGGCCGCCGCGCACTGACGGCACCGCTGCCGCACGGGCCCGGGCACGCGAGTGTCCGGGCCCGCCGCTACGATCCTGCCGGTCCGGCGCGCAGTGGGCGCAGTGGGCGCGACGGCGACCGCCGAGGAATCGGACCCGCAGGGCAAGTGCTTCCACGACTCGGCCGGCCGGATCATCACCTGCGGGCCCGTCCAGACCGGTATCCCGATCCTGCGCCCGGGGCAGACGATGGGCACCCCCACCCCGGGCCGGCCGAACCACACCCACTGACGCGAAGCAGCCGACCGCTCGGCTGTTCCGACACGTCACTGATCGAACCGGGCCGTTCTTCAGCCGGCCGAGACCTGGAGCTTGTAGTCCACGGAGACGGCAAAGGATCCCGACGAGCCTCTGATGCTCAGTGTGTGGTTGCCGGGGGCCAGCGGTTCCACTTGTACCCAGAGTCCGCAGGCCTGGGTTCGGAACCGCCCCCCGTCCCGGGTGAGCGGATTGCCGGCCACCGCACTGATCTGCACGGCTGTGGCCTCGTACCGATCGGGTTCCAGCGCTTGGCCGTCGAGGACGGCGCTCCCCTGTGCCGTGGCCATGAAGGCGTTGCAGTCGTCCGTTTCGCCGAAGAGGTTCACCAGGGGGAAAGCCACCGGCCGTGCCGCGGGCACTGTGCACGAACGCGTCACGGCCCCGCCGAAGGTGCCGGCCAGGAACCAGACGCCGCCCTTCTGTCCCCGGGCGCACAGGTGGCCGTCCGGATCCGAGACCGGGTTCGAGTCGCTGCTGCTCGAAGCCGCCCAGCTCCACCAGCGACCTTGGAGCTCGGCGGCGTTCAGCTTGGCCCGCGCGCCACTCCCGTGCGCCGCGAGCGGGACAGGCGTGCTGGAGCACGCGCTGACCAGAGCCAGTGCTCCGATCAGCAAGGTTGTGGATCTTCTGAGATGCATGGGCGAAGAGTAGGGGGCCGTGACTCCTCCTGGCGCCGGGCAGGCACTCGGCGCTTCCGGTACCACCGCACTGCGTACGGGGCAGAGGCGTGGCAGCCGTCATCGACAAAGTGGCCTGGATCCACACCGAGGGCCGGGAGGGGAACCGGGCAGGGTGCTCGGCAGGTCGGCCGTGACCAGCTCGGCAGCGCGCGCGGGGTCGCCGTCCGCGCGGGCGAGCAGCGCCTCGATGTCGTAGCTCGACGACCCGAAGGCGGCGTCGAGGCCGAGGGAGCGGCCCCAGCCGAAGCGTTCCATGGAGACGGCGGCGCCCAGGTCGGGGCGGAGCCGGTCGAGCGTGCAGACCAGCTCCCAGGCGAAGGCGTCCAGGCGGGCCCGCCGAGCCGGGTTGCAGGCGTTCACGGCATCGGTGACCCAGTCCTCGCCGGGCTCGTACTCCGGGAGGGCCGGCAGCGGTTCGAGGACGTCCGCGATCGGCGCCGCGCTGAACGTGAGGAGGTGCGCGTCCTCGGGGTTGCCGAGCAGTTCGGCCAGGAGCGGGACGGCGCGGGGGTCGTGCCGACTGGCCAGTCCGCGGATCGCCTCCGTACGGGCGTCGGCGTGCTCGTCGGCCGTCCGCTCCCAGAGCGCGGCCCGGATCGCGGGGCTGTCCACCTCGGACTGGACGCCGAGGGTGAACGTCGCCCAGTTGCGGACCTCCGGGTCCGGGTCCTGGCTCAGCCCGATGAGGGTGCGGATGTCCGGCCCGTCCGGTAGGCCGGTGAGGACCTCCGCGAACGAGCGGGCCACCCCCTCGCGGACCTCGGCGTCGGGATGCCCGGCGAGGGTGACGAGGACGGGGACGGCGCGCGGGTCGTGCGTCTGCTCGATCGCGCGCGCCAGGGACCGCAGTACGTCGGCCTCGGTCTCCCGCTGCGCGAGGGCGACCAGCGCGGTGGCCGTCCCGACGCGGACCGCCTCGTGGTGATAGCAGGCGTCGCGCAGCAGGTCGCAGCCCGCCCCGCGCTCGATCGGATCGGCCGAACCGATCAGCTCCAGGCCGAGCGGCAGCGCCGTCCTGTCGGCGGCCGCCTGCCACAGCAGCGATACGTACTCGGCCCAGCCGTCGTGGTCGTCCGGGTCGTCCGAAGCGGCGATGGCGCGCGCCGCCACCAGTGCCCGCGTGACCAGCTCCGCCACGGTGTCCGTTTCCATGCGGGCATTCTGGTGCACCCACCGCGAGTGCGCGCGGGAATTGTCGGCCCGACCGCGCCTCCGGTCCACGCGCGCGTCGACAACCCCGGACGAGATCGGACCCGACCGAGAGCCCGACTTGCCCACAGGCCAAGGGGATCGAGCGCAACTTCTTCGCTGCGCCCGGCGCGGTGGCAGCCAGGATCCGGTGCCGGCGCTCGCCCGCGGGCTGGTTCACGAGCCCGTCGACGATCGGGGTGGAACCGGCCGAGGCGAGGTACGCCGAGTTGGCGTCCATGGTGCAGCCGGCGAAGAACATCGGCAGGTCGAGCCACTCGTCCAGGGGCGCATGGTTGAAGCGGCAGGACGTCGAAGCTCGCCGGTCTTCCGCGCGGCGGGGCGGTGGGGGTGCGCAGGAAGTCGGGGGGGCCGACGTACATCGCAGGCATGGGGGGTGGTCAGGGTGGGGGGGGGTGGGTGCGGCAGGGGGGGGGGGCGTAGGTGAGGCG
>NZ_JBSHBN010000098.1:0-35688 GCF_053612025.1 Kitasatospora sp. NPDC054768 | reverse complement strand
CCGTTCTTCCCGGACCACGGTACGGGCGCCCGCCGCCCGTCCGGGCCCGGCCACGCGGCCGGACCCGGAGGTCACACGTACACCATTGTCACCCGAAAGTGGATCAGCCCTGACCCGCGTCGAGGATGTCCACCACGAAGACCAGCGTCGCGCCGGGCGGGATGTCGCCCTGGCCCTTGTCGCCGTAGCCCAGCGAGGCGGGGATCACCAGCTCGACCCGGCTGCCGACGGTCTGGCCCTCCAGGCCCTGGTCCCAGCCCTGGATGACCTGGCCGCCGCCGACCGGGAAGGTGAACGCCTGGCCCTTGCTGAGCGAGGAGTCGAACACCTTGCCGCTGGAGAACAGCGCGCCGGTGTACTGGACGACGACCTTCTCGCCCTTCTCCACCTTCGGCCCGGTGCCCTTGATCAGGACGTGCGACTTCAGCTCGGTCGGGTCCTTCGCGCCGGCCACCGGGGTGATCTCGGCCGGCTTCTTGCCGTTGTCCTTGACCTGCGGGAAGTCCGCCGGCGGCGGGGTGACGGTTCCGCTCACCACGGCGTCGGGCGCGTTGGCGTTGCGGACGTCGATCACGAAGATCAGGTCGTCCTTGGGGCCGATCGACATGTCGGCCTTGCCCTGGGCGCCGAACGCGGCGGCCGGCGGGGCCACCACCAGCAGCCGGCTGCCGGCCTTCTTGCCGATCACGGCCTGGTCCAGGGCCGGGATCAGCGCGTCGGTGCCGGCCTGGAAGATCTGCGGCTTCCCGTCGGCGTCGTACGAGCTCGGGATGTCCTTGCCGGTGTTCCAGTCCTTGGCGGTGTAGTCCACCGAGGCCCAGGAGTTCTTCTCCACCTTGGCGCCGGTGCCCTCGGTGAGCACCTTGACGACGAAGGAGCCGTCGGAGGCCTCGCCCGGCACCTGGATCTCGGCCTTCTTGCCGAAGTCCCCGGCGACCGTCGGCAGCACCTTGGCGCTGTCCTTGATCGGCGGCACCGGGTCGGCGGTCGGCGTGGGCGGCGCGCTCTTGGCCGCGTCCGGCTTGGCCGCGGCGCTGTCCTTGGAGCCGTCCTTGTTCACCACGTAGAGCGTGATGCCGCTGCCGACCAGCAGCAGGGCCAGCACCGTACCGAGGATCACGCCCAGCTTGCCGACACCGGGCGGGTTCTCGTCGTACCCGGCCTCCGAGCTGTCGGTCTTGCGCACGTTGGAGGCGAAGATCTGCGGGGCGTCGTCGTCCGTCTTCGTTCCGCCCGCGGGGCGCGGCGCCTCGCCGGGCTGCGCCCAGCCGGCCTGCTGCGCCAGGATCGCCGGGGGGACGACGATCGACTCGCGGTCCCCGCCGACCGGGCCGCCGGGACGGGAGGCGGCCGGGTCACCCGCAGAGCTGTCGTTCGCCGCGGTACCGGCCCCGCCCGGGCTCGGCGTCTTCTCAGTCATGACTCCCCATCCATCTCGCCACGAGGTCTTCCAGGTCTGCGTCCGGCGTGGGCACGCCGGCCTGCTGCCGCACCGCCCGCCCGGACCTCGGCACCGGGCGGCGCCTGCCACAGTGCGTGGGCAGTATGACAGCTCAGGATGAGGGCGGACGCTTCGCTGTACGAGCGTCCGCCCAAGCGTACGGAATCCCCGGGGTGAGTTCCTAGACCGCTTCGAGAATGTCGATCACGAAGACCAGCGTCGAGTTCGCCGGCACCGAGCCCTGCGCCTTGTCCTGGTAGCCGAGCGCCGGCGGGACCACCAGCAGGACCCGGCTGCCGACGTTCTGCCCGACCAGGCCCTTGTCCCAGCCCTCGATCACGCTGCCGGTGCCGATCTGCACCGCCTGCGCGCCGCCGTGCGTCCAGGAGGAGTCGAACTGCTGGCCGTTGGCCCACAGCACCCCGGTGTACTGCACCACCAGGGTCTGCCCGCTCTTGACCTGCTTGCCCTCGCCCTTGATCAGCACCGCCTGCTGGAGGTCGGCGGGCGCGGCCTGCCCTTCCGGGATCGTGATCGTCACCGGCGCCTTGCCGTTGTCCTTGACCTGCGGCAGCGTGGCGGGCGGCTCGGTCATCGTCCCGGTGAGCGTGGAGTCCGGCGGCAGGCTCTCCATGATGTCCAGCACGAACACCACGGTGTCGCCCTTGCTGACGCCCAGCTGGCTGGAGCCCTGCTCGCCGAAGGCCGCCTCCGGCGGGGCCACCACCAGCAGCCGGGAGCCCACCTTCTTGCCGATCACGCTCTGGTCCAGCGCCGGCACCAGCTGCCCGCTGCCGGCCTGGTAGAGCTGCGGCTTGCCGTTGGCGTCGTACGAGCTCGGCAGGTCCTTGCCGGTGGTCCAGTCCTTGGCGGTGTAGTTGACCGTCACCCAATCGCCCTTGTTGACGGTCGCCCGCTCACCCTCGATGACCGTGTTCACCACGAACTGGCCGCTGGGCTGCTGGCCCTCGGGAATGGTGATGGTGGCCTTGCTGCCGAATCCGCCACCCGAAAGAGTGGGCATCGGCGACGCCTCGCCGACCGGCGCGGGCACCGTCGGGGCGGCGCTCGCCGTGGACGGCGTCGCCGGGCCGGCCGCCTTGGGGGAACTGCTGCAGGCGACCGCGAGCAGCAACGGCAGGGTGAGAAGCAAACCGGCGGTGCGGCGCACGGTGGTCCTAACTGTCGGTCGAAGTCGGCTCTCCTGACTCGACGGACAGCGTATGCCCGGCACGCGTCCGGCCCCGGTAGACACCACCGGGGCCGGCCACCGCCTTGATCACAAAGCCTCGATCACACCGCCTCCGCTACATCCCCGCGATCAGCTTCTCCACCCGCTCGTCCACCGAGCGGAACGGGTCCTTGCACAGCACCGTGCGCTGCGCCTGGTCGTTCAGCTTCAGGTGCACCCAGTCCACCGTGAAGTCCCGGCGCTGCTCCTGCGCCCGGCGGATGAAGTCCCCGCGCAGCCGCGCCCGGGTGGTCTGCGGCGGGATCGACTTGGCCTCGAAGGTCTTGAGGTCGGTGGTCACCCGCTGCGCCTGGCCCTTGCCCTGGAGCAGGTAGAACAGGCCGCGGCGGCGGTGGATGTCGTGGTACGCGAGGTCGATCTGGGCCACCCGCGGGTTGGACATGCTCATCCCGTGCTTCTCGCGGTAGCGCTCGATGAGCTTGTACTTCATGATCCAGTCGATCTCCTGGGCCACCCCGTCCAGCCGCTCGGTGCGGACGGCCTCCAGGGTGCGGCCCCACAGGTCGAGCACCCGGCCGACGGTGCCGGTGTTGATGCCCTTGCGGTCCGCGAACTCCAGGGCCTTCGTGTAGTACTCCTCCTGGATGTCCAGCGCGCTGGCCTCCCGGCCGTTGGCGAGCCGCACCTGGTGGGTGCCGGTGAGGTCGTGGCTGACCTCGCGGATCGCCCGGATCGGGTTCTCCAGGGTGAGGTCGCGCATCACCACGCCGGCCTCGATCAGCCGCAGCACCAGGTCGGTGGAGCCGACCTTGAGCAGCGTCGTGGTCTCGGACATGTTGGAGTCGCCGACGATCACGTGCAGCCGGCGGTAGCGCTCGGCGTCCGCGTGCGGCTCGTCCCGGGTGTTGATGATCGGGCGCGAGCGGGTGGTGGCGGAGCTGACGCCCTCCCAGATGTGCTCGGCCCGCTGGCTGACGCAGTACACCGCGCCGCGCGGGGTCTGGAGCACCTTGCCCGCGCCGCAGATCAGCTGCCGGGTGACCAGGAACGGGATCAGCACGTCGGCGAGCCGGGAGAACTCGCCGTGCCGGGCCACACAGTAGTTCTCGTGGCAGCCGTAGGAGTTCCCGGCCGAGTCGGTGTTGTTCTTGAAGAGGTAGACGTCCCCCGCGATGCCCTCCTCGTGCAGCCGCCGCTCGGCGTCCACCAGGAGGCCTTCGAGGATCCGCTCGCCGGCCTTGTCGTGCGTCACCAGCTCGACGACGTCGTCGCACTCGGGGGTGGCGTACTCGGGGTGGGAGCCGACGTCGAGGTAGAGGCGGGCGCCGTTGCGCAGGAAGACGTTGCTGCTTCGGCCCCAGGAGACGACCCGGCGGAACAGGTACCGCGCGACCTCGTCCGGTGACAGCCGCCGCTGCCCGCGGAACGTGCAGGTCACGCCGTACTCGTTCTCCAGCCCGAAAATCCGGCGGTCCATGAGCACTCCATTCTCTGTCGGAGCTGTCCGAAACCGCCTCCACGACGGCTGGGCCGCCGCAGGGGCACCGGAGTCCCGCACGACGGCGGCGGGGCCGCCGTACGGAACTCCACAGGTACTGCTACACCGGCGTGCCGCCCGCCGGGTTGTCGTCGTCGTCCGCCTCGGCGGACTGGTCCCCGTCGAGCAGCCGGCCCAGCTGGTTGCCCAGGATCCGCTTGAACTTGCGCTGCTGGAACCGCTGGCGGTCGAGGACCGCGACCTCCAGCTGTTCCGGCGTGAGGCTGCGCGGGCTGCCGCCGTTGGGGTCGCGGGCGAGCGAGTCCACCGCGACCTTCACCGCCTCGGTGAGGCTCAGGCCGGCCCGGTGGCGCTGGCCCAGGTAGTTGCCGATCGAGTCGGCGTTGCCGCCGACCACCACGTAGTTCTTCTCGTCCACGACCGAGCCGTCCGGCGTGAGCCGGTAGATCTGGTCGTTGTCGGAGGTGCGGCCGACCTCGGCCACGATCAGCTCGACCTCGTACGGCTTCTCGCCGACCGAGGAGAAGATGGTGCCCAGGGTCTGGGCGTACACGTTGGCCAGGCCCCGGGCCGTGACGTCGGCCCGGTCGTAGGAGTAGCCGCGCAGATCGGCGTAGCGGACGCCGCCGATGCGCAGGTTCTCGAACTCGTTGTAGCGGCCGACCGCCGCGAAGGCGATCTTGTCGTAGATCTCGGAGACCTTGTGGAGCGCCCTGGAGGTGTTCTCCGCGACGAAGACGATGCCGTCGGCGTAGGTGAGCACGACCACGCTGCGGCCGCGCGCGATGCCCTTGCGGGCGTACTCCGCGCGGTCCGCCATGGCCTGCTGGGGTGAGACGTAGAACGGTGTCGACACCGGCGGTCGTCCCTTTCCTGTGAGGTGGTGGCTAGATCAGCGGGGCCTGCGGGCCGTTGGGCCGGGCCAGGCGCTCGTCGGTGATGGCGACGGCGACCTCCGTGACCTCCGCCTCGGTGAGTCGGCGGAACCCGTCCTCGGTGATCAGCGAGACGATCGGGAAGATCTTGCGGGCGAGGTCCGGGCCGCCGGTGGCGGAGTCGTCGTCGGCCGCGTCGTACAGCGCCTGGACGACCATGATGACGGCCTGGTCGGCCGTCAGCCCCTCGCTGTAGAGCTTCTTCATCGAGCCGCGCGCGAAGACCGAGCCCGAGCCGGTGGCGGTGAAGCCGCGCTCCTCGGACCGCCCGCCGGTGACGTCGTAGTTGAAGATCCGGCCGCGGCCGAGGTCCAGGTCGTAGCCGGCGAACAGCGGCACCACCGCGAGGCCCTGCATCGCCATGCCCAGGTTGCCCCGGATCATGGTGGTGAGCCGGTTGGCCTTGCCCTCCAGGGAGAGCGTGGTGCCCTCGATCTTCTCGTAGTGCTCGAGCTCCAGTTGGAACAGCCGGACCATCTCGATCGCGAGGCCCGCGGTGCCGGCCACGCCGACCGCGCTGAACTCGTCGGCCGGGAACACCTTCTCCATGTCGCGCTGGGCGATCACGTTGCCCATCGTGGCCCGGCGGTCACCCGCGATGACCACGCCGCCGTCGAAGGTCGCGGCCACGATCGTGGTCCCGTGCGGGGCCTCGACCACGGCGCCCTCGGGGAGCCCGCGGCGACCGGGGACCAGCTCCGGCTTGTGCTCGGCGAGGAAGTCGATGAACGAGGACGACCCCGGGGTCAGGAAGGCAGCCGGTAGACGCCCGGTGCCACGAGTGTTGGCTTCCACACGATTCCTTCCAGGTAGCTTGAAGCGCGCGCTGCCCGCACCCTACCCGCCCGACGATCACTGTCCACGGGTGGAGGGGCCGGTGCCGGACGGCCGGGCGGTGCTCGCCGCCCGGCCGCCCCGGACGGTCGCGACCGTGAATTCGGAATGCCCGGGTGCGGGCTATTGCCCGCCCTTCTGGACGAATCCGCGCACGAAATCCTCGGCATTCGACTCGAGGACCTCGTCGATTTCGTCCAGCACCGCGTCGACGTCGTCGCTCAGCTTTTCCTGGCGCTCCTTGAGGTCGTCGGAATTCTGGCTTTCCGCGGCCTGCTCCTCGACCTCCTCGGAGGAACGGTTTGCCCGCTGCTGGCCGCCGCCGGTGTCCTTGCTCGCCATTTCCCTCACCCCGCTCGATTCGTCTGGCACGGTTCGGTCGTTGCTTGCTGCACCGACCCTATACACAAGGTGCGACTGCCGCTCCCGGTTTGCCGGTGGCGCTTCCTGTCCAACACCCGCTGCCACCCCGGATGATTCCCATTCGGCGGACGTTCACCCATGGTGATCGAAAAGTTACCCGCCGGCCAGCACCCGGAGCAGGTCCTCGGCCGTGCGGCAGCGGTCCAGCAGCTCCTTGACGTGGTTGCGGGTGCCGCGCAGCGGCTCCAGGGTGGGGACGCGCTGCAACGAGTCCCGGCCGGGCAGGTCGAAGATCACCGAGTCCCAGGAGGCCGCCGCGACGTGGTCCGCGTACTGCTCCAGACAGCGACCGCGGAAGTACGCCCTGGTGTCCTCCGGCGGCTTGGAGACGGCCCGCTCGACCTCGTCCTCGGTGACCAGCCGCTCGAACCGCCCGCGGGCCACCAGACGGTTGTAGAGGCCCTTCTCGGGCCGCACGTCGCTGTACTGGAGGTCGACCAGGTGCAGCCGCGGGTTGTCCCACTCCAGGGTGTCCCGGCTGCGGTAGCCCTCCAGGATCTCCCGCTTGGCGATCCAGTCCAGCTGCCGGGACAGCGACATCGGGTCGCGCTCCAGCCGGCCCAGGACGTCCTCCCAGCGCGCCAGCACGTCCACCGTCTGCTCGTCCGCGTCGGCGCCGAAGCGGTCCTCCACGTACTTGCGGGCCAGCTCGAAGTACTCCAGCTGGAGCTGGACGGCGGTGAGCCGGCGCCCGTTGCGCAGGGTGATCAGGTGCTTGAGCGTCGGGTCGTGGGAGACCCGGTGCAGGGTGCGCACCGGCTGGTCCACCGCGAGGTCGGCGGCGATGAAGGAGTCCTCGATCATCGACAGGACCAGCGAGGTGGTGCCCAGCTTGAGGTAGGTGGAGATCTCGGAGAGGTTGGCGTCCCCGATGATCACGTGCAGTCGGCGGTACTTCTCGGCGTCGGCGTGCGGCTCGTCCCGGGTGTTGATGATCGGGCGCTTGAGCGTCGTCTCCAGGCCCACCTCGACCTCGAAGTAGTCCGCCCGCTGGCTGATCTGGAAACCGTGCGCGGAGCCGTCCTGGCCGATGCCGACCCGGCCGGCGCCGGTGACCACCTGGCGGGAGACGAAGAACGGGGTGAGGTGGCGGACGATGTCGGCGAACGGTGTCGCCCGCTTCATCAGGTAGTTCTCGTGGGTGCCGTAGGAGGCGCCCTTGTTGTCGGTGTTGTTCTTGTAGAGGTGGATGGTCTGCCCGTTGGGCAGTTCCAGCGCGCGTTGTGCCGCGGCCGCCATGATCCGCTCGCCGGCCTTGTCCCAGAGCACGGCGTCACGCGGGTTGGTCACCTCGGGCGAGCTGTACTCGGGGTGCGCGTGGTCCACGTAGAACCGGGCCCCGTTGGTGAGGATGACGTTGGCGAGGCCGATGTCCTCGTCGGTCAGCTGGCTGGCGTCCGCGACCTCGCGGGCCAGGTCGAACCCCCGTGCGTCGCGCAGCGGGTTCTCCTCCTCGAAGTCCCAGCGGGCCCGCCGTGCCCGGTGCATCGCCGCCGCGTACGCGTTGACGATCTGGGACGAGGTGAGCATGGCGTTGGCGTTGGGGTGCCCGGGCACGGAGATCCCGTACTCGGTCTCGATGCCCATCACGCGCCGTACGGTCATGCGGCCCTCCTTGCCCGGTGCGCCGCCCCCGACGGGCGGAGCACGCTGACGTACCGCCGAACAACACCGACGCCGGGCCTCTGCCCGCGGACGGTGGGTCGAGCCTAGAACCCGGCGCCGAGCGGCGGGCCCGGAGACGCGCCGTCCGGCTGCGGGGCCGCGAGGCGCCACAGCCGGACGGTGTGCGTACAGCTCCGGGGACCGCTGCCGGCCCGGACAACCGCGTGCTTACAGGTACTGCCCCGTGTTGGCGACAGTGTCGATCGAGCGGCCGGACTCGGCGCCCTGCTTGCCGGTGACCAGCGTGCGGATGAAGACGATCCGCTCGCCCTTCTTGCCGGAGATGCGGGCCCAGTCGTCCGGGTTGGTGGTGTTCGGGAGGTCCTCGTTCTCCTTGAACTCGTCCACGCAGGCGGCGAGCAGGTGGGAGACGCGCAGACCGCGCTGACCGTGGTCGAGGAAGTCCTTGATGGCCATCTTCTTCGCGCGGTCGACGATGTTCTGGATCATCGCGCCGGAGTTGAAGTCCTTGAAGTACAGGACCTCCTTGTCACCGTTGGCGTAGGTGACCTCCAGGAAGCGGTTCTCCTCGGTCTCGGAGTACATCCGCTCCACCACCGACTGGATCATCGCGGCCACCGTGGCCCCGACGGAGCTGTCGTGCTCCTTGAGGTCGTCCGGGTGGAACGGCAGCGAGTCCTTGAGGTACTTGGAGAAGATGTCCTTCGCGGCCTCGGCGTCCGGGCGCTCGATCTTGATCTTGACGTCCAGGCGGCCGGGCCGCAGGATCGCCGGGTCGATCATGTCCTCGCGGTTGGAGGCGCCGATGACGATGACGTTCTCCAGGCCCTCCACGCCGTCGATCTCGGCGAGCAGCTGCGGGACGATGGTGTTCTCCACGTCCGAGCTGACACCGGAGCCGCGGGTGCGGAACAGCGACTCCATCTCGTCGAAGAAGACGATGACGGGCGTGCCCTCGCCCGCCTTCTCCCGGGCCCGCTGGAAGACCAGGCGGATCTGCCGCTCGGTCTCGCCCACGTACTTGTTGAGCAGCTCGGGGCCCTTGATGTTGAGGAAGTAGCTCTTCCCCTGGGGGCGGCCGGTGACCTCGGCGACCTTCTTGGCCAGCGAGTTGGCGACCGCCTTGGCGATCAGCGTCTTGCCGCAGCCGGGCGGGCCGTAGAGCAGCACGCCCTTGGGCGGGCGCAGCTCGTACTCCTTGAAGAGGTCGGCGTGCAGGTAGGGCAGCTCGACCGCGTCGCGGATCAGCTCGATCTGGTTGCTCAGACCGCCGATCTGGCGGTAGTCGATGTCCGGGACCTCTTCGAGCACCAGCTCCTCGACCTCGGACTTCGGGACGACCTCGAAGACGTAGCCGGAGCGGGGCTCCAGCAGCAGGGCGTCCCCGGACCGGATGGTCAGCCCACGCAGCGGTTCGGCGAGGCGCACCACCCGCTCCTCGTCGGTGTGCCCCAGCACCAGGGCGCGCTCGCCGTCCTCCAGGAGCTCCTTGAGGGTGACGATCTCGCCGATGTTCTCGAAGGCCATCGCGTCCACGATGTTGAGGGCCTCGTTGAGCATCACTTCCTGGCCGCGCCGCACCTCGTCGAGGGCGACGCTCGGGCTGACGTTCACGCGGAGCTTGCGCCCGCCGGTGAAGATGTCCGCGGTGCCGTCCTCGTTCGCGTCGAGGAAGGTGCCGAAGCCGGCCGGGGGCTGTGCCAGCCGGTCCACTTCCTCCTTGAGGGCCACGATCTGGTCGCGGGCCTCTCGCAGGGTGGAGGCGAGCCGTTCGTTCTGGGCGGTCACGCCCGCCAGGTTGGTCTGGAGCTCGACGATCCGCTCTTCGAGGATCCTCGAATTGCGCGGCGAGTCGGCGAGCTTGCGGCGCAACACGGCGATTTCCTGCTCAAGGTACGAGACCTGAGCGGCCTCGTCGGAACCACGAGCGGGCCTGCCGGTGCTGCGGTTGTAGTCGTCATCGTGGGCTGCCACGGTCCTCACCTCCTCCGGGGAGCTGGACGCTTCCAGACCCTACCTGGGACCAGGGGTCCGTAAACCCCTAGATCAAGAAAGATGGAACGGGCGTGTCCGATCTTCGCCCCAGCGTGCTTCCCCTCTGCTAAGGGGGATACCCACCGCGCACCACCCAAAGCGGGCCAGATGTATCGTCGAGCGAAGTGATATCCGATCGCGACCACAAGTCGAGGTCCGATCGTTGTACGAATGGCGGGATTGCTCCAGGAATAGGGGCGACCCGGGACAGAAACGGCAGGGGACCATGTCGGTGACCGAGCAGACGGCGGCAGCGGCCGAAGAGCTGGAGGTGTGGATCGACCAGGATCTGTGCACCGGCGACGGCATCTGCGTGCAGTACGCGCCCGAGGTCTTCGAGCTCGACATCGACGGGCTGGCCTATGTGAAGGGGCCGGACGACGAGCTGCGCCAGCAGCCCGGGGAGACCGCCCCGGTGTCGCTGACGATCCTTCAGGACGTGGTGGACTCGGCGAAGGAGTGCCCCGGCGACTGCATCCACGTGCGCCGGGTCGCCGACCGGGTCGAGGTGTACGGGCCGGACGCGGAGTAGCCGGCCCGCGGATCAGCGGGTCCGCGCGGTGGTCGATCCGCGCGGTGGTCGGTCCGTCACACGGCGGAGACCGGGGCGGCGGTCTGGGAGCGATCCCAGCCGCCGCCCCTGTGCGTCCAGGTGAGGTCGACCGAGATGTCGGGCCGGAACCGCGGCACGTCCTCGCTCGAATACCCCTGCGCGTGGCCGGTGATGGCGCCGTCCGAACGCACCGCGATCCGGCTCACGGTGAGGTTCTCGCGCTCGGGCAGCAGCGTGGCCACCACCTCCGGGCGCCCGCCCGGGCCGAAGCCGAGCAGCAGGACGGCGTCCGGCGGGGTGCCGGTCTCGGTGGCGCAGTGCGCGGTGACCACCGTGGCGGGGCGCCCGTCGCCGAGCCGCGCGGACACGCTGAGCGCCGTTTTGACCGGGAACGGGCCGCAGTCCAGCGGGAGTTGGACCTGGGCCGGGTCGGGGCCCGCGCTCACCGCGAGGGACGTGGGCACGGGGTGCGCGGGCACCGGGGTGCCGGTCGCCGGGGAGGCCGCCAGCGCGGCCCCCACCACCGCGCCGCAGCCGGCCAGGGCGACGGCCCAGTGCCAGGGGGCGGTGCGCGCGTGCCCGGGCCCGGAGCGGCTCCGCGGTGTCCGCTGTCCAGCCGTCGCCGTCGTCGTCCCGACCGCGGTCTCCACCAGGCGTCCCCTCCAGAGCTCCAGGAGCTGGTCTGCGTGCGCGAGCATCGTCCCACACCGTGATCGGCGGGATGCGAAAGGGGTGGTACGAGCGGTGTGCTCGTACCACCCCTTTCGCGGTGGGTTTCGGGGCTCAGCCCAGGTCGGGCTGATCCGTCTCCGTGTCGCGGGCGGCCTTGCGGGCGGCGGCGCGCTCCTGGAGGGTGGGCTCGGGCGCCCCGTTGTCGTAGTCCTCGCCGTACGCGCCCTTGGCCGGACGGCGGCGGCGCAGCGGCGGCTCCACACCGTCCGCCAGGCGGCGGGCGGTGAGCAGGAAGCCGGTGTGGCCGATCATCCGGTGGTCCGGGCGGACCGCCAGGCCCTCCAGGTGCCAGGTGCGGACCATGGTCTCCCAGGCCTGCGGCTCGGTGAAGGTGCCGTGGTCGCGCAGCGCCTCGACGGTCCTGGACATCTGCGTGGTGGTGGCCACGTAGCAGCAGATGAGGCCGCCGGGGACGAGCGCCTCGGAGGCGACGTCCAGGCACTCCCAGGGGGCCAGCATGTCGAGGATGACGCGGTCGACGTCGGTCTCGACCAGGTTGTCCTGGAGGTCGCCGACGGTGAGCTTCCACGCCGGGTGCGGGCCGCCGAAGTAGCGCTCGACGTTCCCCTGGGCGATGTCGGCGAAGTCCTGCCGGCGCTCGTAGGAGGCCAGCATGCCGTGCTCGCCGACGGCGCGCAGCAGGTACATGCTGAGCGCGCCGGACCCGACGCCGGCCTCGATCACGCGGGCACCCGCGAAGATGTCGGCCATGGCCAGGATCTGGCCGGCGTCCTTGGGGTAGATCACGGCGGCGCCGCGCGGCATGGACAGGACGTAGTCGGGGAGCAGGGGGCGCAGCGCGAGGTACGGGACGTTCCCCGTGGTGCGCACGACCGTGCCCTCGGGAGCGCCGATCAGCTCGTCATGCGGGAACGCACCCTTGTGGGTGTGGAACTGGTTCCCGGCCTGGAGCGTGAACGTGTAGTGGCGACCCTTGGGATCGGTCAGCTGGACCTGGTCCCCGACCTGGAAGGGCCCGCGTCTGCGGGCGGCACCGGTCGGTTCGGACATGCCGACAATCCTAAGGGAAGCGGAGCCTCCCGCCCTACCACCATGATCAGCGGCCGTCGGTCAGCGGCCGGAGACGGCGGCGGTCAGCCGCTGCTCGATGTCGCTGAGCGAGGCGACGCCGTACACCCGGCCGTCCGCCTCGACCACCAGGTACTCCCCCGCCGGGGTGGCCTGGACGGCCCGCAGCAGGTCCTCGCCGCCGAGGTCGGCGCTCAGCCGCATCCCGGGTTCGAGGTCGCGGGCGAGCGGTCCGACGGCCACCCAGGGGCGGCGGTGCTCGGGCACCGACCGGACGGCGGCCTCGCGCACGAGGGCGATCGGCTCGCCCCGGCCGTCCACCACGATCACCGCGCCGGCCCGGGCCTCGCGGGCGCGGCGCAGCGCCTCGCCCAGCGGGGTGTCGGCGGTGACCTCGACGGCCCGCCGGGCCAGCTCGCGCAGCCGCAGGCCGGGCAGCACCTCCTTGAGCCGGGCGTTGCGCAGGCTGCCGGTGGCACCGTTCCAGATGATCGCGGCGAGCACCGCGGCCAGCAGGGCGTCCACCAGGGTGTCGGTGGTGGTGCGCTCGACCCCGCGGGCGGCGCTCAGCAGCGGCAGGCCGATCAGCACCGCGACGGCCAGCCCGCGGCCGACCCAGGCGGCGGCCACCGTGCCGGTCATCGGCTTGCCGCTGATCGCCCAGACGACCGCGCGCAGCATCCGGCCGCCGTCCAGCGGCAGGCCGGGCAGCAGGTTGAAGGCGGCGACCACCAGGTTGGAGATCATCAGGCCGGTGAGCAGCACCCCGGGCACGGTGGAGAGCTCCACCGCCCGCACGCCGAGGTAGAAGAGGCCGCCGAGCAGCAGCGAGAGCAGCGGGCCGACGAAGGCCAGCCAGAACTCCCGCCAGGGGCTCTCCGCCTCGTTCTCGATCTCGGAGACCCCGCCGAAGAACTGCAGCTGGATCCGCCGCACCCCGAGCTTGTAGCGCAGCGCGACCAGGGTGTGGGCGAGCTCGTGCACCAGGACGGAGGCGTAGAAGGCGACCGCGAAGAAGAACGCGACCAGGTAGCGGGCGCCTCCGAGATCGGGCAGGACGTCGCCCAGCTGTCCGCCGAACACCCAGGTGATCAGTGCGGCGATGACGAACCAGGACGGGGTGACGTAGACGGGCACGCCGAAGGGCCGGCCCATCAGGATGCCGCCGCGGCGCTCGGGCGGCGCCCCGGCCGGGCGCCCGTCGCCCGCCCGCGGTGGCCGGTCGGAGGGCTGCTGCCCCCTGCTGTCGCTCACCGTGATCCCTTCGGTCGTCTCCCCCGTCGTGCCCGGTACGCCCACGCTACGTGATCGCCGCCCTCCGGCGCCGCGCGGCCCTCCCCCCGGCTTCATACCCACTCCCGCGCGTCCGTGGCAGCACCGTGGCAGCGGGATGACAGGAAAGGGCAATAGGGTCGTAGCCATGCAGCACACCGACACCAGCAGTGCCGCCGTGCGTCCGGCGGCACCCCCGACCGGGCTCTCCCCGTCCCGAGCGGGGGACTTCCTCACCTGTCCCCTGCTGTACCGGCTGCGGGTGATCGACCGGCTGCCGGAGCCGCCGAGCTCGGCGGCGACCCGGGGCACGCTGGTGCACGCGGTGCTGGAGAGGTTGTTCGACAGCCCGGCGGCCGAGCGGACGCCGGAGCGGGCGCTGGGCCTGCTGCGCCCGCAGTGGGAGCGGCTGCTGGGCGAGCGCCCGGAGCTGGGCACGCTGTTCCCCGAGGACCCGGACGGCGCGGCGCTCACCCGCTGGCTGGCGGACGCCGAGAAGCTGGTCGGCCAGTGGTTCCGGCTGGAGGACCCGACCCGGCTGCACCCGGTGGAGCGGGAGCTCTACGTGGAGACGGCCCTGGGTTCGGGGCTGCTGCTGCGCGGCTACATCGACCGGGTGGACGTCGCCCCGACCGGTGAGGTCCGGCTGGTGGACTACAAGACCGGCCGGGCGCCCTCGCGGGACTTCGAGGGCAAGGCGATGTTCCAGATGAAGTTCTACGCCCTGGTGGTGTGGCGCTGGAAGGGCGTGATCCCCAAGCGCCTCCAGCTGGTCTACCTCGGCGGCGGCGGGGACGTGGTCAGCTACGACCCGGACGAGGCCGACCTGCTCGCGGTGGAGCGCAAGCTCCAGGCGCTGTGGGAACGGATCGGCCACGCGGTGGCCACCGGGGACTTCCCGGCCACCCGCAACCGCCTCTGCGACTGGTGCGACCACCAGGCCAGCTGCCCGGAGTTCGGCGGCACCCCGCCGCCGTACCCGCTGCCGCTGGCGCGTACGTCGGATGAAAGCGATCCCACGGGGGATCCGATGAGCAAGGAGTCCTAGGTGACGATCCGAGTGCTGCTGGTCGACGACCAGCCGCTGCTGCGCACCGGTTTCCGGATGATCCTGGAGGCCGAGTCCGATCTCGTGGTGGTCGGCGAGGCCGGCGACGGCCAGCAGGCGCTGGACCAGGTGCGGGCGCTGCAGCCCGACGTGGTGCTGATGGACATCCGGATGCCCAGGATGGACGGCGTCGAGGCGACCCGCCGGATCGCCGGCCCGGGGCGGGACGGCCCGGCCAAGGTGCTGGTGCTGACCACCTTCGACCTGGACGAGTACGTGGTGGAGGCGCTGCGCGCGGGCGCCAGCGGCTTCCTGCTGAAGGACGTCCCGGCCGAGGAGCTGGTGCAGGCGATCCGGGTGGTCGCGGACGGCGCGGCGATGCTGGCGCCGAGCATCACCCGCCGGCTGCTGGACATGTACGCCACCAAGCTGCCCTCGGGCGACGAGGCGCCGCCGCAGGCGCTGAGCGCGCTGACCGAGCGCGAGCTGGAGGTGCTGAAGCTGGTGGCGCGCGGGCTGTCGAACGCGGAGATCGCGGCCGAGCTGTTCGTCAGCGAGACCACCGTGAAGACGCACGTGGGCCATGTGCTGACCAAGCTGCAGCTGCGCGACCGGGTCCAGGCGGCCGTGTACGCCTACGAGAGCGGGCTGGTGCGCCCGGGCGCCCTGTAGGGGCGGCGGCGGCCGCCCACGGCTGCTGAAACGTCACGGCGGCCCGTCCGCTCCCCCGTACCGACGGGGAAGCGGGCGGGCCGCCGTCCTGCGGGCGCTACTTGTTGGTCCGGCTGATCTCCCAGAAGCGGAAGTAGCCGGTGGTGTCGACGGTGGACTCGACGCCGGTGACGTACGAGCGGGCCGCGAAGAAGGACTTGTTCTGGTACAGCGGGATCAGCGGCACGTTGTCGGCCTCGATCTGCTGGATCTGCGCGTAGGTGGCGGCCGCGGCGCTGCGGTCGGTCTGCTTGAGACCCTCCGGCACCAGCCTTCCGCTGATCCGCGGGTCGTCCCAACCGTGGTGGTAGGCACCGCCGTTGACCAGCAGCGGGGCGAGGTAGTTGTCCGGGTCCGGGTAGTCGGCGAACCAGCCGATGACGTACGCCTGGTACCTGCCCTCGGTCCAGCCCTTGCGGTACGAGTCCCAGTCCGGCTCCTGGGCGAGCGTCACCTGGAAGAGGCCGCCGGTCTCCAGCTGCTTCTTCAGCGTCTCGGCCTCGTTGCTGCCGGCCCGCGAACGGGACCAGGTGAGGGTGAACTTGACCGGGGTCTGGACCTTGGCGTCGGCGAGGATCTTCTTCGCCTTGTTCACGTCCTGGTCGCCGTAGCGGTCGAAGAAGGCCGTGGTGTGGCCGGGCAGGCCGGCCGGGACCATGGAGTAGAGCGCCTGGACGGTGCGGGCGAAGACGTCGCGGGCCAGCGCCTTGCGGTCCATCATCTGGGCGACGGCCTGGCGGACGGCGACGTTGCTCATCAGCGGGTCCTTGGTGTTGAGGACCAGCGAACGGGTGTCGTTGCTGTCGCCCTCGGTCACCTGGAGGTCGGTCTTGCCGCCCTGCTGGTCGGAGCGGACCTGGGCGGCGGTGTTCGGCTCCAGGCTGTTGTCGGTGAGGTCGACCTCGCTCTTGTCCAGCGCGGCCTTCAGGTCCTCGGACTTGTCGAAGTACCGCACGGTGAACTTGTTGTTCCGCAGCTTGGCCTCGCCGCCGTACTTGTCGTTGGCCGACATCACGACCTTGCCCAGCTGCTTGCCGCCGTTCAGGTTCTCGACCGAGTCGATGCGGTACGGGCCGGAGCCGATCAGCTTGTCGTTGGGGACGAGCTTGTCGGCGGGGTAGACCTGGTGGTCCACGATGGCGCCGGCCGGGCTCGCCAGCTTGGCCGGCAGGGTGGCGTCGGGCGCGGAGAGGTGGAAGAGCACCTCGTTGTCGCCCTTGGCCTCGACGGACTTGATCGAGTCGAGCAGTTCGACCGGGCCGTTCGCGTCGTTGATCTTCTTGGTGCGCTCGATCGAGAAGACCACGTCCTGGGCCGTCATCGGGTGCCCGTTGGAGAACTTCAGGCCCGGCTTCAGGGTGCAGTGGTACTCGGTGGCGTCGCTACCGGTGAACTCGCAGGCCTGCGCGGCGTCCGGGGAGGGCGAGCTGGCCGCGGCCTGGAAAGTGAGCAGCGACTGGAAGGTGTTGCGCAGCAGCAGCCACGAGCCGGAGTCGTAGGCGGCGGCCGGGTCCAGGACACCGGTCAGCTGACTGGTGCCCATGGTGATCGACTTGCCGCCGTCCCCCTTGACCACGTCGGTCACCGATCCGCAACCCGTTACCGACACGGCGACCAGACCGGCGCAACCGAGTACTGCCAGGCGTTCAGCTGAAGTCTTCACGAGGCGCGTCCTTTTGGGTGGCACGAACTGGAGTAGCGTGCCATATCGAACACGCACGACCGATACCCGGGCAGATGACGTTTGGGACACGGCGGTTCAGGGCATCACGGCACGCCCGACGAGTTGTCAGCCAATGACCGTTTTCTCCCCCGGCGACTTCGCTCCGGGGGCCCGACGGGCCGCTTACCGGCGAGTAGGGCGGGGTCGCAATGAGACGACAATCACACCCGCGAAGCGACCAGGGAACGCAACAGGTCGAGGTCGACCTGCTCCAGCGACGACAGCACCAGCCGCCCCGGGGCCGGCTCGATCGCCGCCACCGAGGGCACCGCGATCACCGGGCAGCCGGCCTCCTCGCCCGCCCGCACCCCCGTCGGGGTGTCCTCGATCACCACGCAGCGGGACGGCTCCGCGCCCAGCCGCCGGGCCGCCTCCAGGTACGGGTCCGGGAACGGCTTGGTGCGCGGCACCTCGTCCCCGCCGATGGTGAAGGCGAAGTGGTGGGCCCCCAGCGAGCGCAGCACGATGTCGATCACGTGCCGGTGCGAGGCGGACACCATGGCGGCCGGAATGCCGTGCGCGGCAAGGGTGTTGAGCAGCCGCTCGGCGCCCGGCATGAGCGGCACCCCGCCGGCCAGCAGATCGACGAAGCGCTGGTTCACCAGCACGCCGAGGTCGTCCGGCGCGATGTCCGCCCCGGTCCGGGCGACCAGGTACTCCATCACCCTGGCCATCGGGCCGCCGACCACGTGGGCGCGGTCCGCCTCGTCCAGCTCGTGGCCCAGCTCGGCGAAGAGCGAGGCCTCGGCCTGCCACCAGAAGTCCTCGGTGTCCACCAGCGTCCCGTCCATGTCCAGCAGCACCGCCTGGAGCCCGCGGTCGTCCCCGTGGTCGAGGATGCGCGTGGCGGTGGGACTGGTCGTCATGGCAGGGGTCCTTCCGGCAGGCCCGGGGCGGCCCCGGGGAAGGCACGGGCCGGCCCGCAGGTGAGCGGACCGGCCCGTTCAGGATCATCAACGATACGCCCGCTTCGTCCGGAAAGAGCGAACGCGGTGGAAACCGGGCGTTACCGGGCGTTGAAGTACTTCGCCTCCGGGTGGTGGATCACGATCGCGTCGGTGGACTGCTCCGGGTGGAGCTGGAACTCCTCCGAGAGCACCACGCCGATCCGCTCCGGCCTCAGCAGGTCGGCGATCTTGGCCCGGTCCTCCAGCTCGGGGCAGGCCCCGTAGCCGAGCGAGAAGCGGGCGCCGCGGTACTTGAGCGCGAACATGTCCTTGACGTCCTGCGGGTCCTCGCCGGAGAAGCCCAGCTCGTAGCGGACCCGCGCGTGCCAGAACTCGGCCAGCGCCTCGGCCAGCTGCACCGAGAGGCCGTGCAGCTCCAGGTAGTCCCGGTAGGAGTTGCCGGCGAACAGCTCGTTGGCCGCCTCCGAGATCCGGTTGCCCATGGTGACCACCTGGAGGCCCACGACGTCCCGCACCCCGGACTCCTCCGGGCGGAAGAAGTCGGCCAGGCAGAGCCGGCGCCCGCGCCGCTGGCGCGGGAAGGTGAAGCGGGTGCGCTCGGTGCCGTCCTCGTGGAAGACGATCAGGTCGTCGCCCTTGGAGTTGGCCGGGTAGTAGCCGTAGACCACGGCGGCCTCCAGCCAGCCCTCGGTCTGCAGCCGGTCCAGCCAGGCCCGCAGCCGCGGCCGGCCCTCGGTCTCCACCAGCTCCTCGTACGAGGGGCCGTCGCCGGCGCGGGCGGCCTTCAGCCCCCACTGCCCCTTGAACAGCGCGTCCTCGTCCAGCCAGGAGGCGTAGTCCGCGAACGGGATGCCCTTGACGATCCGGTCGCCCCAGAACGGCGGGACGGGCACGGTGTTGTCGACCGTGACGTCGGAGCGGATCTGGCCGAGGTTGATCTCGGGCTCCGGCTCCTCCACCTCGACCCGGGCGTGCCGGCGCTGCTTGAGCTCCGGCAGGGTGGCGCCGGGCACGCCGCGCTTGACCGCGATCAGCGCGTCCATCAGCCGCAGGCCCTCGAAGGCGTCCCGGGCGTAGCGGACCTCGCCCTCGTAGATCTCGTGCAGGTCCTGCTCGACGTAGGCGCGGGTCAGGGCGGCGCCGCCGAGGATCACCGGGAAGTCGGCCGCCAGCTTGCGCTGGTTCAGCTCCTCCAGGTTCTCCTTCATGATCACGGTGGACTTGACCAGCAGGCCGGACATCCCGATGACGTCCGCCCGGTGCTCCTGCGCGGCGTCCAGGATCGCCGAGACCGGCTGCTTGATGCCCAGGTTGACCACGTTGTAGCCGTTGTTGGACAGGATGATGTCGACCAGGTTCTTGCCGATGTCGTGGACGTCGCCCTTGACGGTGGCCAGCACGATGGTGCCCTTGCCCTCGTCGTCGGACTTCTCCATGTGCGGCTCCAGGTGGGCCACCGCGGTCTTCATCACCTCGGCCGACTGGAGCACGAACGGCAGCTGCATCTGGCCGGAGCCGAACAGCTCGCCGACCACCTTCATGCCCGCCAGCAGGGTGCTGTTGACGATCTCCAGCGCCGGGCGCTCCGTCAGCGCCTCGTCGAGGTCGGCCTCCAGGCCGTTCCGCTCGCCGTCGATGATCCGCCGCTGGAGCCGCTCCTCCAGCGGCAGCGCGGCCAGCTCCTCCGCCTTGGAGGCCCTGACCGAGGACGAGGAGACGCCCTCGAACAGCTGCAGCAGCTTCTGGAGCGGGTCGTAGCCCTCGCTGCGGCGGTCGTACACCAGGTCGAGCGCGACCTCGCGCTGGTCCTCGGGGATCCGCGCCATCGGCAGGATCTTGGAGGCGTGCACGATCGCCGAGTCCAGGCCCGCCTCGACGCACTCGTTCAGGAAGACCGAGTTGATCACCATGCGGGCGGCCGGGCTGAGGCCGAAGGAGATGTTGGACAGGCCGAGGGTGGTCTGCACGTCCGGGTGGCGGCGCTTGAGCTCGCGGATCGCCTCGATGGTCTCGATGCCGTCCCGGCGCGACTCCTCCTGCCCGGTGCCCAGGGTGAACGCCAGGCAGTCGACCAGGATCGAGCCCTCGTCGACGCCGTACTCGCCGGTCAGCTGGGCGATCAGCCGCTCGGCGATCTCGACCTTCTTGGCGGCGGTGCGGGCCTGGCCGTCCTCGTCGATGGTCAGCGCGATCAGGCCGGCGCCGTGCTCGCGGGCCAGTGAGGCGATCCGGCCGAAGCGGGTGTCCGGGCCGTCGCCGTCCTCGTAGTTCACCGAGTTCAGCACGGCGCGCCCGCCGAGCGCCTCCAGGCCGGCCCGCAGCACCTCCGGCTCGGTGGAGTCCAGCACGATCGGCAGGGTGGAGGCGGTGGCCAGCCGGCCCGCGATCTCCTTCATGTCGGCGACGCCGTCGCGGCCGACGTAGTCCACGCAGAGGTCCAGCAGGTGGGAGCCGTCCCGGATCTGGTCCCGGGCGATCTCCACGCAGGCCTGCCAGTCGCCGGCCAGCATCGACTCGCGGAACTTCTTCGAGCCGTTGGCGTTGGTGCGCTCGCCGATCGCCAGGTACGAGGTGTCCTGCCGGAACGGAACCGCCTGGTAGAGCGAGGCCGCCGAGGGCTCGGGCCGGGGGTCGCGCGGGGCGATCGGACGGCCCTGGACCCGCTCGACCACCTGGCGCAGGTGCTCGGGGGTGGTGCCGCAGCAGCCGCCGACCAGCGAGAGGCCGTACTCGCGGGTGAACACGTCGTGGGCGTCGGCCAGTTCGGCCGGGGAGAGCGGGTAGTGGGCGCCGTCCTTGCCGAGCACCGGCAGGCCCGCGTTCGGCATGCAGGACAGACCGATCCGGGCGTTCTTGGCCAGGTAGCGCAGGTGCTCGCTCATCTCGGCCGGGCCGGTCGCGCAGTTGAGGCCGATGTAGTCCACGCCCAGCGGCTCCAGCGCGGTGAGCGCGGCGCCGATCTCCGAGCCGAGCAGCATGGTGCCGGTGGTCTCCACCGTCACCTGCACCAGCACGGGCAGGTCCAGCCCGGCCTCGGCCAGGGCCCGCTTGGAGCCCAGGATCGCGGCCTTGGTCTGCAGCAGGTCCTGGCTGGTCTCGACCAGCA
The DNA here is from genome assembly GCF_053612025.1 of Kitasatospora sp. NPDC054768. Classification (NCBI taxonomy): domain Bacteria; kingdom Bacillati; phylum Actinomycetota; class Actinomycetes; order Kitasatosporales; family Streptomycetaceae; genus Kitasatospora; species Kitasatospora sp. NPDC054768. Next base: position 14,623 of record NZ_JBSHBN010000098.1, on the reverse strand, counting down.
GCGCGTCGGCGCCGCCGGCGATCAGGCCGGCCGCGTTCCGCTGGAAGCCGTCGCGCAGCGTCTCGTACGGGGCGTGGCCGAGGGTCGGCAGCTTGGTGCCGGGGCCGATCGAGCCGAGCACCCAGCGGGTGCGGCCGTCGGTGGCGGTGTGGGCGTCGGCCGCCTCGCGGGCGATCCGGGCGCCGGACTCGGACAGCTCGAAGATCCGCTCCGGGATCTCGTACTCGCCGAGCGCGCTGAAGTTGGCGCCGAAGGTGTTGGTCTCCACGCAGTCCACGCCCACCCCGAAGTAGGCCTCGTGGACGGACCGGACGATGTCCGGGCGGGTGACGTTGAGGACCTCGTTGCAGCCTTCGAGGTTCTGGAAGTCCTCCAGCGTCGGATCCTGCGCCTGGAGCATGGTGCCCATGGCACCGTCGGCGACCACCACCCGGGTGGCGAGCGCTTCGCGCAACGCGTTCGCGCGGCTCTGCTGAGTGATGGACGGGGTGGCTGCTGTGGCCATGGGGCTTCTCCCTGGTGCGACGGCTGTCGGCTTTGCGGACCCGCTTGCTCGGGCCCGCACGTGGCCAGGGTATCCGGCCGACGGGTCGGCCCGCCGTTCGTTCCGTATCCTGAGCGCTCGACCGCAAGGGGGGAGCAAGCGCGTGGCCCGATACCGGACCTCCGCGCAGCGTGCCGGTCGGGCCCTGGGGGCCCCGTTCCGCGCGCTGCGCAACCGCTGGCGGGCATGGTCCCGGTGGCGCCGGGCACTGCTGGTCCTGGCGCTGGTGGCGGCCCTGCCCCCGGCCGCGCTGGGCTCGGCGTTCGTGATGTTCCGGCTGCACTACACCGGCGAACCCGCCGCCGACGCCCGCACCCGGGGCCGGGACGCGCTCTGGCTCGGCCACGCCTGGGTGGACGGCCGCAAGACCGAGGCCGACGTGGCCGCACTGGTCCGGCAGCTGGCCGGCACCGGCATCAGGGACCTCTACGTGCACACCGGCCCGCTGGAGCACGACGGCTCGCTGCCGCCCGCCGTCCACCCCCGGGGCCGCTGGTTCACCGACACCGTGCACCGGGCGCTGCCCGGCGTGCGGCTGCAGGGCTGGCTGGGCGACGAGGTCAAGCCGGAGAAGGACGCCCTGGACCTGGAGGACGGCCCCACCCGGGACCGGGTCACCGCCTCCGCCGGCCAGGTGCTGGACCTCGGCTTCGACGGCGTGCACTTCGACATGGAGCCGATCCGCCCCGGTTCGCCGGGCTGGCTGGCCCTGCTCGACCGGGTCCGGCCGGTCACCGCGGCGCGCGGCGCCAAGCTGTCGGTGGCGGCCCCGCAGATCGACCCGGTCCCGGGCCTGCACACGGCCGGCATCCTGCTCACCGACCACGGCAAGTGGTGGGACGGGGCGTACTTCACCGAGACCGCCCGCCGGGTCGACCAGATCGCGGTGATGACCTACGACACCTCGATGCCCACCGAGCCGCTGTACGGCGGCTACGTCGCCCGGCAGACCGAGCTCGCCCTGCGGGCCACCCCGGCCGACGTGGACCTGCTGATGGGCCTGCCCTTCTACTGGGACGACAAGTGGGGCCACTGGGGCGACGCCGAGACCGTCCGGGCCGCCGTCCGGGGCGTGCGGCTGGGCCTGGGCCGGGAGGACCGGCAGCGGGCCAACTTCGGCGTCGCGCTGTACGTGGACTTCGCCTCGCTGCCCGAGCACTGGGCGGCGTACCGCAGCGGCTGGGTGGACGTCGGGTAGCGCGCCCGGACGGCCGTCCGGCCGGGCCGTGCGTCCCGGCCGCGCCGGACGGCCGTCACGTTCCGTCGCGATTCGAACACCCTTCCCCCCCACCGGACACCTGACGGCCCGTCATCCCCGGGGTCGCCGATATCCGGTGGATCGCGGCGGCCCGCTCCCCCAGACTGTCCCGGTGCCCGGCCGCGGTGCGCATCAAAGCCCGTAGGCTGGGCAGGTAGGGACCGTGGGGCGAGACGTTCCACGGGAGACGAGAGGTTCGACAGTCGGCAGCCGGCCCGTCGGCGCCCCGGCAGGCCAGCCGGGGCGGCGCAGGTCCGACCGCCGACCGGAGGGAGACGCTGGGTGATCGAGCTGGAAGATGTTCCCGAGTTGATCGACCCGGTCATGGTCTGCGCCTTCGAAGGCTGGAACGACGCGGGCGACGCCGCCTCCGCGGCTCTGGCGCATCTGGACGAGACCTGGGGCGGCAAGGTGTTCGCCGCCCTGGACGCGGAGGACTACTACGACTTCCAGGTCAACCGGCCCACGGTCTGGCTGGACGGCGGCATCCGCCGGATCACCTGGCCGACCACCCGGCTCTCGGTGATCCGGGTGACGGAACCGACCACCCGGGACGTCGTGCTGATCCGCGGCATCGAGCCGAGCATGCGCTGGCGCTCGTTCTGCAACGAGTTGCTGGGCTTCGCGCACGAGCTGGGCGTCGAGCTGGTGGTGATCCTGGGCGCGCTGCTCGGCGACACCCCGCACAGCCGCCCGGTGCCGGTCAGCGGGGTCACCTCCGACCCGGAGCTGGCCCGCCGGCTGGACCTGGAGGAGAGCCGCTACGAGGGCCCCACGGGCATCGTCGGGGTGCTTCAGGAGGCCTGCACCCACGCCGGGGTGCCGGCCGTGACGCTCTGGGCGGCGGTGCCGCACTACGTCTCGCAGCCGCCGAACCCCAAGGCCACGCTGGCCCTGATCAACAAGCTGGAGGACCTGCTGGACCTGCGCATCCCGCCGGGCGAGCTCGCCGAGGACGCCCGGGCCTGGCAGCTCGGCGTGGACCAGCTGGCCGCCGAGGACAGCGAGGTGGCCGAGTACGTCCAGCAGTTGGAGGAGGCCCAGGACACCGCGGAGCTGCCGGAGGCCTCCGGCGACGCCATCGCCCGCGAGTTCGAGCGCTACCTGCGCCGCCGGGAGAACGTCGGGCCGACCGGCGAGAAGCCGGTGTCCGGACACGCCACGGCGGAGCGGCCGGCCGATCCGGAGGCGCCGGGCGGAGCCCGGGAGAGCCAGGACGGCGCCGAGGAGGAGTAGCGGCACCGCACGCCGAAGGGGCGTCGGGACACCTGGTCCTGACGCCCCTTCGGCGTGTGCTGCGGGGTGCGGGTTACAGTGCGACGCCGAGCAGGGCGTCCACGGTGCGGGTCACCAGGCCGGGCGCGCCGATGTCGGTACCGCCCTCGGCCTCCTGCCGGGCCGCCCAGCGGTCGACCGCGGCCAGCGCGGCGGGCGTGTCCAGGTCGTTCGCGAGCGCCTCGCGCACCTCGGCGAGCAGCTGCCCGGCCGCCGGGCCGTCCGGGCGGGAGACCGCGGCGCGCCAGCGGGCGAGGCGCTCGACGGCCTCGTCCAGGGTGCTCTTGGTCCACTCCCAGTCCGCGCGGTAGTGGTGCGAGAGCAGCGCCAGGCGGATCGCGGCCGGGTCGACGCCCTCGCGGCGCAGCGCCGAGACGAAGACCAGGTTGCCGCGGGACTTGGACATCTTGTGGCCGTCCAGGGCGACCATGCCGGCGTGCACGTACGCCTTGGCGTACGGGTGGGCGCCGGTGGCGACCTGGGCGTGCGCGGCGCCCATCTCGTGGTGCGGGAAGGAGAGGTCGCTGCCGCCGCCCTGGATGTCGAAGGACATGCCGAGGTACTGGAGGGCGATGGCGACGCACTCGATGTGCCAGCCGGGGCGGCCGTGGCCGAGCTCGGTGTCCCAGGCGGGCTCGCCCGGGCGGGCGGCCAGCCAGAGCAGGGCGTCCAGCGGGTTGCGCTTGCCGGGGCGGTCCGGGTCGCCGCCGCGCTCGGCGAAGACCGGGCGCATGGCCTCGCGGGTGAGGCCGGAGACCTCGCCGAAGCGCGGGTCGGCGTCGACCGAGAAGTAGATGTCGCCGTCCACCCGGTAGGCGGCGCCGGAGGCCAGCAGCTTCTGGACGATCGGGACGATCCACGGGATCGACTCGACGGCGCCGATGTAGTGGGCCGGCGGGAGCATGCGCAGCGCGGTCATGTCCTCGCGGAACAGGGCCGTCTCGCGCTCGGCCAGGTCGGTCCAGTCCTGGCCGGTCTCGACCGCGCGGGCGAGCAGCGGGTCGTCGACGTCGGTGACGTTCTGGATGTACAGGACGTCGTGGCCGGCGTCCTTCCAGACGCGCTGCACCAGGTCGAACGCGTTGTAGGTGGCGGCGTGGCCCATGTGGGTCGCGTCGTAGGGGGTGATGCCGCAGACGTAGATCCGGGCGGTGCCGTCCTGCGGCACCACCTCGCGGACGGTGCCCGCGGCGGTGTCGTGGATACGGAGGGGGAGCCCCTGACCAGGCAGGTCGGGAACCTCGGAGGCGGGCCAGGCATGCATGGAAACAACTTTAACCTTGCGAACATTTGAAAGCCTAACCAGTACGAAAGATCGACTGGATTCGCTTCTTGCCATTGCCCGGCGGTTTTCCGACTGGTAATGCACGGAACCGGTGCGGCGCGGAGCCGGCCGGGAGGCGGCGCGGCGCGGAACCCGGCCCCGGTTCCGGACGTGGTTGAGCGCCCGGTCGGCCCTGCCGCCGACCGGGCGCCCGGCGCCCCGGGGGACGCGGTCGGAGCCGCTACGACCGCTGCCAGAGGGCCGGCACGTTCGGCGGCTCCCAACCGGCCATGGCGGTGTGCGCCTGGAGGCAGGTGTAGGAGACGCCGGAGTAGGTGACGCGGTCGCCCGCCTTGTACGCGGTGCCCGCGGCCCAGGTGCCGCTCGGCGGCGTACTGGGTCCCCCGGTCGGGGTGACGGTGGGCGACGGGCTCGGCGTGCCGGGGGTCTGCGGAACGTCCAGCACGAAGTCGAAACCGGCCTCGCGGGTCTGGCCGTTCTGGCGGACGTTCATCAGCAGCCGGGGATCGTAGATGCTGTCCGTACTGTTGCGCGGCTCGCCCGGGAAGTACAGCTGGGTGGTGATGATCGAGCGGCCGGGGGCCTGCAGCTTGACGTGCAGGTGCCGGGTGCGGCCCGGGTAGAGGCCGGGCACGATGGTGTCCAGCTTGTACGCCCCGTTGGCGTCGGTGAACTGGTGGCCGCGGAAGGTGTAGGTGACGTTGTCGTAGTTGCCGCCGTTGTCGGCCTGCCAGAAGTCCAGCAGCACGCCGGAGATGGGCCGGCAGGCGCGGCCGAAGACGTAGCCGCCGACCACCAGGCGGGTGCCGGGGCCGTCGTTGACCATCGAGCTGCGCAGCGGGGAGTTGGGCTTGAAGTACGGACCCTCGATCTGCTCGATGGTGGGGGCGTCCCCGTCGTGGCACTCGGGGGTGAAGCCGATCGGTTCGCCGCTGTCGATCCGGTCCCGGGCCAGTGCGACTCCGCCGCCGACCAGCAGCGGAGCAGCCCCTAGCGCGGCGGCGGCCTTCAGTACGGTCTTGCGGCTGATCATGCCGTCGGGCGTGGGCATGCGCCGTCTCCTTCTCGTGAGGCGGGGGGGTGGGGGCGGCCCTTGCCATGGTGGGGGCATGACAAGGGCCGAACCGGTCGCCCGTCCGTGCGCGCCGGGCCGGCCACCGGTGGCCAGCAGCAAAGTTACGGGCCGTCCGGCGCGACCGCGATGGACATGATCCGGGGATCGTGGTGATTTCCGTCGACCCTGGCCCGGAACTCCCCCGGGGTCATCCCGGTCTCCCGGCGGAAGAACCGGCAGAAGTACGCCGGATCGACGAAGCCCGCCTCCTTCGAGACCTGACGGATCGTCAAATCCGTGCAGGCGAGCAGCCGTTTGGCCTCCAGGGTCTGCTGCCGGCGGATCAGGCCGCCCGGGGTCCGGCCGGTGGCCTGCTTCACCAGGGTCTGCAAGTGCCCCGGGGAGACGCCGAGTTCCTGCGCGGTGGAGGCCACCGAGTGCCGCACCCCGCCCGGCCGGGCGATCAACCGGGTGAAGGCGGCGGCCACTTCGGCCGGACGGCTGGGCACCACCGGACGGTCGGCCGGAGCACAGGCGCGCAGCGCCCGGACGATCAGGATGTGCAGGCTGGCCCGCAGCACACCCTGGTAGCCCGGCGCCCTGGTCCGGTACTCGTGCTCCATGTCGGCGAGCAGCGCGGTGATCGCCGCGGCCTGTTCACCGAGCGCGAGGGCCGGGCGGGTGGCCAGGGCCCGCAGGGCGGCGAGGTCCTGGGGGTGGCCGAGCAGGAAGTCCTCGTTGAACAGGACGACCTGGCCGGTCAGCTCCTCGGCGTCCGCCCAGTAGTGCACCTGGCCGGGGGTGATCACGCACAACTGCGGTGGCGCCAGCGGCCGGTGGACGAGGTCCAGGACATGGGCGCCGTGGCCGCCGGTGACGTGGACGATCTCGTAGAACGAGTGCCGGTGGGGGAAGCCGGCCCGCGAGAGCGGGCCGATCGCGTCGAAACTGCCGATGGCGAAGGGGAGCAGCTGGGGCAGCGGGACCTGCAACCGGTGCAACGGCAGGTCCGGCGTGGTCCGGGGGGTGGGGGTGGTCCGTCGCACATCCATCGGAGCAGTGTGCGACCCGTTCCGGGCACAGGTCCAGACCATCTGCCGCCGTTTTCACGGACCGGTCCGGGCCACCGGCGCTCGCGCGGCCGGCGGCAAGGACCGGTCGGCACCCCCGGCTGCGCCCCGGGCCACACCCCCGGCTACACCGGCGGCCAGGGAATCGCCGGCCAGTCCTCGGGCGGCAGCGGGTGCCGGCCGGAGCCCCGGAGCCCGGCCACCCGGGCCCGGGTCGCGTCCAGTTCGGCCGCCGTCAGGTGCGGGGCGAGCCGCTCGGCGAGCTCGCCGTCCAGCTGCTCGGCCAGCCGGGCCAGCACCTCCAGCGCCTCGGTGGGCAGCGGGTCCCCGGCCCAGCCCCAGAGCAGGGTGCGCAGCTTGTCCTCGGTGTTGAAGGTGACACCGTGGTCGATGCCGTACACCCGGCCGTCGGCGGCCGGAATCAGGTGCCCGCCCTTGCGGTCGGCGTTGTTGAGCACCGCGTCCAGGACGGCGAGCCGGCGCAGCCGCCGGTCGTCGTGGTGCACCAGCAGGGCCGTCCGCCCGCCCTCGACCTCGGCCCGGACGATCGGCAGCCAGCCCTGCTCCGGGCCGCGCGGGTCCTGGAGCGCGAGCAGCGGCTCGGCCCCCGGGTCCGGCTCGACCCACAGCTGCACCATGCCGGGCCCGTGCGGGCCCTCGCGCAGCACGGTGGGCGGGATCAGCGCCCAGCCGGTCGCGGCGGACAGCTCGTACGCGGCGACCTCGCGGCCGGCCAGCGTGCCGTCCGGGAAGTCCCACAGCGGGCGCTCGCCGGCCACCGGCTTGTAGACGGCCTGCGCGCTGAGCGAGCCGTGCGCGACCGTGCAGTACAGCGCGGCGTTGGAGGCTTCGGTGAGGCGGCCGTGCACGGTCAGCCCGCCCTGGCGCAGCAGCGCGAGGGCGGTGGGCACGTCGGCGGCCAGCGCCGCGGCGGCGGCCGGGTCGGCCTGCGGCGGGGTGTCGGTGTTCAGCGCCGGTAGCCGTTCGCGCGCGGGCACAGGTGGCCCTCCGGGTCGAGCGGCAGGTTGCAGAACGGGCAGGGCTTGCGGCCCGCCGCGACCAGGTCCAGCGCGCGCTTGGCGAAGACCCGGGCCATCGCGCCGGACAGCCGCACCCGGAGCATGTCCGGGCCGGTCTCGTCGTCGGTGAAGACCGCCTCGGCGGCGTCCTCCTCCTCCTCGTCCTCGACCAGCGCCTGGGCCTCGACCACCAGGCAGCTGTCCACGCTGTCCCAGGCCAGCGCCATGGTGCCGACCCGGAACTCCTGCTCCAGCGGGAGGTCCAGCGGGGCGGTGTCGAGCAGGTCCTTCGGAGCGGCGGCCGGGATGGCGGCGTCTCCGCCACTGCGCCGCAGCGCCTCGTCCAGGACCTCCTCGATGCGCTCGGCGAGCGCCGCGACCTGGGTCTTCTCCAGCAGCACGCTGGTGATCCGGCCCCGGGCACTGGCCTGAAGGTAGAACGCCCGGGCGCCGGGCTGGCCGACGGTGCCGGCCACGAACCGTTCGGGCTGGTCGTAGAAGTAGACCTGACGGGGCACGCTCTCGCTCCGGATCGTGTCGGTCGGCGCGGTACCGCCGGGGGCGGATCGCGGCCGGATGGACTCGTAAGTCACCCTACGACCTTCGGGCTCCGGCCGGGGAGCCGAGCCGACGGCCGCGGGCGGGGTGGCACCCGGGGAACCAGCGGTGTCGCCCCGGACGGCGCCTCCCCGGACGGCCCGTCGGCGGCGTGCCTCAGACGGCGCCGCCGACCACCGCGTCGCCGGTCGGGGTGGCCGCGGCCGGGTGGGGCCTGGGCGCGAGCGAGGCGAGGTCGCCGGTGTCGCCCATCCTCAGGACGAAGGGCCGCTGCGGGGTGTAGCGGATCGCGGTGACCGAACAGGGCTCGACGCTGATCCGCTGGAAGTGGTCCAGGTGCAGCCCGAGCGCGTCGGCCACCACGGCCTTGATCACGTCCCCGTGCGAGCAGGCGATCCAGACCGCGTCCTCGCCGTGCTCGGCGGCGATCCTCCGGTTCCACTCGCGCACCGCGTCCACCGTGCGGTGGCTCAGCTCGCGCAGCGACTCCCCGCCGGGGAAGGCGGCCCCGGCGGCGTGGTCCTGCACGGTGCGCCAGAGCGGCTCCTTGGCCAGCTCCGCCAGCGGGCGGCCGGTCCAGTCACCGTAGTGGCACTCCCCCAGCCGCTCGTCCTCGGTCGGCGGGCCCAGCTCGGGCCGGACCGCCAGCAGCGGCTCCAGCGTCTGCCGGCAGCGCTCCAGCGGGCTGCTGACCGCCCCCACCAGCGGGATGCCCGCCAGCCGGCCGGCCAGGGCGGCGGCCTGCGCGCGCCCGGTGTCGTCGAGGTCCACGCCGGGGGCCCAACCGGCCAGGATTCCGGCGGTGTTCGCGGTGGAGCGGCCGTGACGGACGAGCAGCAGCGTGGGCATGGGGTCAGCCTACGGCCTTCGGGCCCGGCCGTGGGCCCCGGTTCTTCCGCCCGGTCGCACCCCGGCCGCCGGGAGGCCGGGGGACGGGGCACCACCCGGGTCCGTGCCGAACGGCCCCGCTCGGGTGACAATGGCCCGCATGATCGTCCACTGCGCCGCCTACCACGACGGCCACCGGATCAAGGCCCCCGCGGACCTGGCCGGTGCGCTCGCCGCCGCCCGCGCGGCCGGTCCGGACGGCTTCGTCTGGATAGGCCTGTTCGAGCCCACCGTCGAGGAACTCGACCACGTCGGCAAGGAGTTCGCGCTGCACCCGCTGGCCGTCGAGGACGCCGTCAGCGCCCACCAGCGCCCCAAGGTGGAGGCCTACCAGGGCTCGCTGTTCGTCACCCTGAAGACCCTCGGCTACCACCCCGGCGGTCACGTCGTGACGGTCGGCGAGGTGATGGTCTTCCTCGGCCCGGACTTCGTGATGACCGTCCGGCACGGCGAGGACAGCCCGCTCAGCGGCCTGCGGGCCGCCCTGGAGCAGGATCCCGAGCAACTGCGCTACGGGCCCAGCTCGGTGCTGCACTCGGTCTGCGACACCGTCGTGGACGGCTACGTGGAGGTGGCCACCGCGCTCCAGACCGACCTGGACGAGCTGGAGGCGGACATCTTCTCCCCCGGCCGGGTCGGCCGCGACACCGCCGGCCGGATCTACGGCTACAAGCGCCAGGTGATGTCCGTGCGCAGGGCCACCGGACCGCTGCTGGAACCGATGCTGGCCCTGGAGCGCGGCGCCCGCTTCGTCCGCCCCGAGACCGCGCCCTACCTGCGGGACGTCGCCGACCACGTGGCCCGGGTGAACGACCAGGTGGACGGCATGGACCGGCTGCTGTCCGACATCCTGAACGCCAACCTGGCGCAGGTCAGCGTCCAGCAGAACAACGACATGCGGAAGATCTCGGCCTGGGCGGCGCTGGCCGCCGTACCGACGATGATCGCGGGCATCTACGGGATGAACTTCGACCACATGCCCGAACTGCACCAGGTCTGGGGGTACCCGGCGGTGCTGGTGCTGATGGTGGTGGTCTGCCTGGTGCTGCACCGGGTGTTCAAGCGGCACGACTGGTTGTAGTGCCGCTCCCCCCACCGGCCGTCGGGTTCGTCGGGCCCGTCCCGTCCGTCCCGTCCGTGCTGTCCCGTCAGGCCAGTCCGGCGCGCTCCAGCGCCTCGACGCCGGTGCGCAGCGCCAGGATCCGCTCGTCCAGGGTGAATCCGGACGGGGCCAGGGTGAGCGTGGTGACGCCCGCCTCGGCGTAGGCCTGCATCCGGTCGGCGATCCGGGCGGTGTCGCCGATCAGCGAGGTGGCGTCGATCAGGTCGTGCGGGACGGCGGCCGCGGCACCCGCGTAGTCCCTGGCGAGGTACTTCTCCTGGACCTCGTCGGCGGCCTGCTCGTAGCCCATCCGCCGGGCGAGCTGGTTGTAGAAGTTCTTCTCCTTGCTGCCCATGCCGCCGATGTAGAGCGCGGCGTACGAGCGCAGGCCGTCCACGCCGGCCTTGATGTCCTCGCCGACCGCGAGGTTCACGGTCGGGCAGAGGTCGAAGCCCTCCAGCGTCCTCCCGGACTTGGCGCGGCCGGCCGTCAGCGGGTCGACGGAGAGCGCGGCGTGCTCGGGCGAGAAGAAGATGCCGAGCCAGCCGTCGGCGATCTCACCGGTCAGCTCCAGGTTCTTCGGGCCGATCGCGGCGATGTACAGCGGGATGTGCTCGCGCACCGGGTGCACGGTGAGCTTGATCGGCTTGCCGGGGCCGCCGGGCAGCGGCAGCGTCCAGTGCGCGCCCTCGTGCACCAGACGCTCGCGGGACATCGCCTTGCGGATGATCTCCACGTACTCGCGGGTGCGGGCGAGCGGCTTGTCGAACTTCACGCCGTACCAGCCCTCGGACACCTGCGGGCCGGAGACGCCGAGGCCGAGCCGGAACCGGCCGCCGGACAGGGTGTCCAGGGTCGCGGCGGTCATCGCGGTCATGGCCGGGGTGCGGGCCGGGATCTGGAAGATGGCCGAGCCGACGTCGATCCGCTCGGTCTTCGCGGCGACGAAGCTGAGCACCGTCGCGGCGTCCGAGCCGTACGCCTCCGCCGCCCAGCAGACCGAGTAGCCGAGCCGGTCCGCCTCCTGGGCGACGGCGATGTTGTCGGCGTCCATGCCGAGCCCCCAGTAGCCGAGGTTGATCCCGAGTCGCATCTGCCGCACCTTCCAGTGGGTTGGGGTTGCCAGCGAGGGTAGCCGTGCCCGCGCCGAACATGCTACTGACGGGTAGGAGTGGGTTGGGTCACACCGGTGCTGTTGATCGTTCTGCGGGTCGGCACCTCTGCCCGCGCACCGGCCGCTACGCTCAGCCGACGTGGGGAGCGCTCTCCCCACCTGCGCGTTCACAGGGCTGCCGGGCCTCCCGGGGCCACCGGCCAGTGAAGGGCCCGTCCGATGGAAAAGCGTCACCTCGGCCGCACCGGCCTGCAGGTCTCCCGGCTCGGCCTCGGCACCATGACCTGGGGCCGCGACACCGACGAGCACGAGGCAGCGGAGCAGCTCAAGGAGTTCGTCGACGCCGGCGGCAACCTGATCGACACCGCCGACGTGTACGCGGACGGCGGCGCCGAGTACCTGATCTCCCGGCTCACCGACAGCCTGATCCCCCGCTCCGAGCTCGTCATCGCCACCAAGGCCGGCAGCGTCCCGGAGTCCGCCCGCCGCTTCGACGGCTCGCGCGGCCACCTGCTCGCCGCCCTGGACGCCTCGCTGCGCCGGCTCGGCACCGACCACGTCGACCTCTGGCAGGTGCACTCCTTCGACCCGGCGACCCCGGTCGAGGAGACGCTCAGCGCCCTCGACATCGCCGTCTCCTCCGGGCGCGCCCGCTACGTCGGGGTCTGCGACTTCAGCGGCTGGCAGCTCGCCAAGACCGCCACCTGGCAGCACGCCCACCACGGGCGGGCACCGCTGGCCGGGGCGCAGCTGGAGTACTCGCTGCTGCAGCGCGGCATCGAGCGGGAGGCGCTGCCCGCCGCCCTGGACGCCGGGGTCGGGGTGCTGGCCGGCTCGCCGCTCGGACGCGGGGTACTCACCGGCAAGTACCGGCACGGCGTCCCGCAGGACTCGCGCGGCGCCTCGCCGTACCTGACCGGGTTCGTCCAGCCGTACCTCGGGGAGCGCTCCCGACGGATCGTGGACGCCCTCGCCACCGCCGCCGACGGGCTCGCCAGCAGCCCGCTGGCGGTCGCGCTGGCCTGGGTCCGGGACCGGCCCGGGGTGGCGAGCGCCCTGGTCGGGGCCCGGACGGTGGCCCAGCTGCAGGCGGCACTGTCGGTGGAGGCGCTTACGCTTCCGGATGAGATCCGTGGTGCGCTGGACGACATCTCGTCGCCGGTGCACCACTACCCGGACCAGGGGTGGACCGAGCTGTGACCCCCGGCCCGGGTTGTCGAGCAGAACCTGCAGTGGAGTGACCTTTGGAGCGGACGACGATGACTGACACGGGGAACGGCGCTCCGGAGGTGACCGCCGGGGCCGAGCTGACCCCGGAGGCGAAGGCCGCGAAGTTCGCGGAGCTGGCCCAGCGGATCCGCGGCATGCAGCCGGAGGACGCCGCGGATCGTGCCGCACGGGCGGGTGCCGCCCGCGCGGAGGCCTCGATGACGGAAGCCCCGACGGCGGAAGCCCCGGAGCCCGGAGGCTCGGAGCCCGGGGAGCCGGAGCCGGCCGCTCCCGCCCCCGTCCCGGCCGCCCCCGTCCCGGCCCCGGCTCCCGCCCCGGCCGCCCCCGCCCCGGTGGTGTCCGACCGGCAGCGCGGCGAGGTGCTCCGCGCCACCGTCGAGGTGCTGACCGCCGGCGGCGCCCCGGCCGAACTGGCGGCCGCCGCCGTAGCCGCGCTCGGCGAGGAGGCACCCGCACGACTGCGCGAGGACCCGTGGGCGGTGCTGGGCCTGCCCGGCGTCCGGCCCGAGCACGCGGACGGCTTCGCCCGGGAGCTGCTCGGCCCCGGAGCCGGCCCGGGCGACGAGCGCCGCGCCCGCGCACTGGTGCCGTGGCTGCTGGAGCAGGCGGCGCTGCGCGGGCACTCGGCCCAGGAACTCGCCGAGGTGGCGGTCGGGCTCGACCGGCTCCGGATGCCCGAGCCGGCCACCGCGATCCAGGCCGCCGTCGAGGACGGGCGGGTGCTGTCCTTCCAGGAGGAGCTGACCGGCCCCGAGGCTCACGCGGCGGCGGGCGACGGGGAGGACGAGGCGCCGACCCGGACGCTGCTCGCCCTGGCGGGGCCGGCGATGGCCGAGGACAGCCTCGCCGAGAAGCTGCTCCAGCTGATGGCCACCTTCGTGCCGGGCGAGGACGCCGAGGAGACCGAGGACGCGACCGAGGCTGCCGATGGGTCCGAGGACGCCGACGAATCCGAGAAGGCGGCCACCGACGCGGAGGCAGCGGCAGAGGCCACCGAGGCCACCGCCGAGCAGCCTCCCGTCGCCCTCGGCCCGGCCGCCTGGGCGGCCGCCGCCGAGGCGGCGCCGTCCTCCTCCGCGACCGCCCTGATCAAGGCCGTCGCCGAACACGCCCTGGTGCTGCACACCGGCGGCGAGGCGGCCCGCGCCGAACCGGCCGTACTGGTCGCCGCCGCCCGGGGCCTCGGGCTGCGGGCCTGGGCCGCCACCTGGACCGACCAGGGCCGGGACTCCCTCGCCGCGCTCGCCCGGGCGGGAGCCGGCGCCGAGGCCCCCGTGGTCACCCTCGCCGAGTTGCTCTCCGGTACCGCCGGCCCCGGCCGCGCCCCGGACGGCACGCTCGCCCTGGACCTGCTGGTCGTGCTGGACGCCCCGCTGCTGGACGTCGAACTGGCCGCCACCGTCCTGGAGTCGCTGGCCGACGGCACCCGGCTGGTGCTCAGCGGCGACCCGGGCCAGCTCTGGTCGGCCGGCCCCGGCCGGTTCTTCGCCGACCTGCTGGCCGCCAAGGCCTGCCCGGCGGTCTCCTCCCGCACCCCGGACTTCGGCCCGATCGGCGAGCTGGTCTCCGGCATCGGCATCGGCGAGCTCCAGCCGGTCGAGGCGCCGGACAAGGAGGTGGTCATCCTGACCGCCAAGGACGCCGGCGAGGCCGTCCACCGCGCCGTCCAGCTGCTCACCGACTCCATTCCGCGCGCGCTGGGCATCCCGGTCGAGCAGGTGGTGCTGCTCACCCCGGGCCACGGCGGCCCGGCCGGCACCCGCGCGCTGAACGCCGCCGCCAAGGCCCGGCTCAACCCCGGCCCCGGCCGCTTCGGCGGCTTCGACCCGGGCGACCGGGTGGTCGACTCCCCCGCTCCCGGCATCACCCGCCCGGCCCGGGTGCTGGACGGCGACGCCGCCGGTCTGCACCTGGAGTACGCGGACGGCTCGCACCGGACCGTCCCGCCGGCCGAGGCCGCCCGACTGCGGCACGGCTGGGCGCTGACCGTCCACCAGGCGCTCGGCCGGCGCTGGCCCGGCGCGGTCGTGGTGCTCCCGGAGGACGCCGCCCCGGCGCTCACCCGGCAGTGGGTCTACACCGCCTTCGGCCGCGGCGAGCGGCACCTGTCCGTGGTGCACGCGGCGGGCCCGGCGCTGGCCCAGGCCGTCGCCGAGCGCCCGGCGCAGCCGCGCACCACCCGGCTGCGGGCGGTCCTCGCCGAGAACGCCGCCGCCTCCGAGTACC
>NZ_JBSHBN010000097.1:0-35721 GCF_053612025.1 Kitasatospora sp. NPDC054768 | reverse complement strand
CCGGAAAACACCGTCCCCACAAGCGCATTGGCATCTCGCATGACCTGCCAACGACGCCGGTCACGCTTCGTTACCACCGATTACGAGACAGAGCCGTTCTTTGTACAGACCCGGCGCCGAGGCGGGCTGTCCGTCGCGCGGAACCGTCTCGGCCTGGGTGCACAGCAAGTACGACTAGCGTCCCGACGGTGAGGGGCCCAGGCTCTTCAGGAATTTCAGCTGGTCAGATAGGGTGCCAGAGTGTTCCGCCGATCTGATTCGGCGATACATGTCATGAGCGCGAGCTTGGTCCAGGTCTTCGGCGGACGCCTCGCGCATCGCGACGGGCGACGGTGCCGCGCACTCCGGGTGGGTTGGACAGTACCCCCGGTATCCGGCCGCACCAACTGGGCTGGCCAGGGCTGAACCTGCTCGTCGACCCGGACGGCTCGTAGCCGTTCGCCGCAGCACGTACCTGCTATGTGGTCGGCTCTGGAAGTCCTTCGGGGGTTGATCATGCAGTGGGGCGGAACGAGGATTCTTCTGAGCGATCGGCGGTATGCCAGGCTTCCTGGCACTGGTCGTCGGCAAGGCCGACCCGACCGGTGCGCTGGACTGCGGCGGTGTGACGACGACCCGGAACGACGAGTGCCGGATCTGGTCCAACCACGGCGGCGGGTGCGCCTTCGACTACGACCAGATGATCGACCAGCGGGAGTCCAGTAAGGGCGTGTGGCAGGTGGTCGGTTGTTCCGGGGCGCCCCGCGCCCGCCGTGTCCGGGTCCCTTCCCCATGCCGTCCCAGACCCGGTGGAGGAGCACCCCCGAGCGTGGAACCCCGACTCAGCGAGAGTGGGCGGCGAGGCTGAGCAGCAGGTGGGCGGATTCCGGGTGTTGGAAGTCGGAGTGGGCGCCGGAGGGGTGCAGCCGAGTGGCGAGACCGCCTCGGTAGACGTGGCCGGCGTCGATGTTGAGGATCGGGTGGTCGAGTTCGGCGTGCGGGTACGGCGAGTCCGCCGGGCGGAGCCGGGTGCTGAACTGGGGGACCGGGGCGGTGCCGGTGCCGGAGTGGCCGATACCCGGCAGGCCCTCGGCGCGCAGGTGCCAGAAGCCGGTGGCGCGGTCCCAGCGGGAGTGGGTGAGGACCAGCGGGCCTCTTAGCGGGGCGCCGGCCCGGCCGGGGCCGAGGAACAGCCGGGGGAAGAGCCGGGTGAAGGCGTCGCGGGGCGCGGCCATTTGGAAGACTAGGGCGCTGTCGACGGTGAACGGACGGCTCGGGTCGCCGGGCCGAGAGGACCAGCTCAGCACCGGGGGACCGGCCGGGCGATCGGCCGCGTACTGGACGGCCTCGCAGAGGAAGCGGCCGCCGAAGGAGTGCCCGAGCAGGTGGAGGTACTGGCCGTGACGGTTGGCCAGGACGCGCGGGGAGTCCGGTCGGCCGCGGCCGGAGTCGAGGTAGCCCAGCAGGTGGCCGAGGATCCGGCCGGCCTGGCCGCGGGCGCTCATCGCGTGCGCGCGCTCCCGGATGCGCCGGTAGCCGTGCAGGCTCGGCAGGCTGGAGGAGGGCCAGCGCACCACCACGCACCAGGGGCGGAACCCGGTGGCGAGTCCCGGGTAGGAGGACGGTGCGGCGTGGTACAGCGCGGTGGCTCGGTCGATCAGCGCGGCGGCGGTCCGGTCGGCGGCGTCGGGGCTGGTCTGCCAGCCGTGGACGTAGACGAACAGGTCGGTCGCCCACTCGGGGATCCGCAGGTGGCGGGCCAGGTGGTCGGCGACCCGCGCGTCCGGGACGGGGGTCGCTGTCCCGGGGACGAGCAGTCGGCCGTGCTCGTCCAGGTCGACCGTCGCGGGCCGTACGGAGGCCGGGGGATTGCGGTTCACGGGTTGAGCTCCAGGATGCTGTCGATGCCGCAGTGCAGGGAGTAGGCGAGCGCCAGCGGGTTGCGGTACTCGCGGGCGAACCAGCGCACCAGCTGCTGGGTGATCTCCCCGGCGGTGAACTCGCCGGTCAGGTAGTGGTCGAGGAAGGCGAAGGCGTACTCGGCGGCGAACTCCTGCGGGATCTGGAGCTGCGGCCCGAGCACCCCGTCCGCGCCGAGGTCGACCAGGGCCCGGCCCAGGTGCTCAAGCTCGGCCGCCGCCGACTGCCCCGTGTGGCAGGCGTTCAGCAGCACGAACGGCCGGAAGACGGCGTCCGACCGGTCCAGGTGGCGTCGGCGGTGCCGGCGCACCAGGTCGGCGTCGATGTGCCGGTCGTCGGAGAGCCGGACGGCGAGCTGCTCGTACGGGGAGTCGTTGGAGACGAACTGGCCGTGGCACCAGAAGTACATGACGTCCTCGTCCAGCACGGCCGCGGACAGTGCCTCCAGGAGGAGGTCCGAGTCGGTGCGCACGGTGAGCTGGGAGCGGTCCTCCAGCAGCTTGCGCACCTCCGGCGCCCGGCCGATGCCGGTGAGCTGGTCGTCGGTGTTGAGGCTGGTGACGGGTTTGGCGCGGGCGGAGTTGGGCGGCTGGATCGGCGGGTAGGAGGCGCCGGTCTGCTCGATCTGGTGGCGGTGGCCGAGGAAGTCCGCCCAGGGGTCGGGCCGGTCGGTGTCCACGGCGAGCATCGGCCAGGGCAGGTGGAGGTCGGAGTCGAAGCTGATCCGCAGCGAGCCGTGTTCGGTGAGGGTGGCGGTGAGGTACTCCCGGAAGCGGACCAGGCTGCGGTCGGCCCCGTCGAGCATGGTCGCCAGGAAGTACCGTCCCTCCTCCGCGAGTTCGGCGACCTTGCGCTCGGCAACGGCGGCGTGCGGGGTGAAGTCGACGGCGGTGGCAAAGGGGTACGGGTTGAACGGGTCGGGGTCGTAGCCGATCAGCCGGTCGCGCCAGATGGAACGCAGCCGGGCGGCCTTGGCAAGCAGGACCGGTGCCGGGACGGCCAGTCGCGTCCGGTGCATGCGGGTGCCGGGGGTGCGCTCGCCCGGGCGGAAGGCGCTGATGTCCAGCTCGTCGCCATGGCGGCGCAGGGAGACGACGAGGTCCAGCGGCGCCGGGCCCTTCGGCGGGCCGGCGTCGGCCGGGCCCGCCTGCCGCGGCAGGCGGGTGTAGTCGGCGGAGGGGTTCTGCCGGACGAGGACGGGGAGGTCCCGGGGCACGTCGATTACTCCTGCTCCTGCGGTGCGATGGCAGCGGGTTCGTCCACGACGGCGGATCGGTCCGGGACGGCGGGGACGACCAGGACGGCGGAGAGGTCCTGGAGGACAGCGCCGTGACCCTGGTCGAAGACGGTGATCCGGACGGTGTGCTGCCCGGGCGCGGCCGGGGTGAGCGCGAACCGAGCGGGCCCGCCGGCGGGGGTGTAGTCCGTGACGGGCGGGTCGAGTGCCGCGTCCGGGGTCACCGAGGCGACCAGGTGAAGGTTCGGCAGGGCGGCCGGGTCGGCGGAGGCGTCGGCGGATTCGAGGCGCAGCTCCAGGTGGGTGGTGGCGCCTACGGCCGGATCGGCGGTGACGGTCAGGCGCGGCTGCCAGGCGGGGTGGCGTGTCGCTGGTTCGACGGCGCGGTGCATCGCGCCGCGGGAGCGCCGGGGAAGAAGCGCGGGGGTGGGTGCGGGAGCGGTCCCACGCGGGGCGATGCGCGGGTGGTGGTCGGGCTCGGGTCCGCCGGGGAGCCGGGCCGGCACGCTACGGGCCTCGGCGGCGAGCGGGTGGCCGGTGCCCATCAGCGCCTCGCGGCCGACGCGGACCGCCTCCATCAGCGCCCGGGCGGCATCCCGGCGGCCGGCGGCGGTGAGCGCCTGCGCCAGGTCGACGGCGAGGGTGGGGTACAGGGGTAGGGGTCCGGGGCGGGCGGTGCCGACGCTGACGGCGAGGTCATCGGCCTTCCGGTGGCCGTCCAGCAGCGCGGTGGAGGCGGCCTCCGCGGCCGGGATCCGGTCGGCGATGATCCGCTCGTACACCTGGACGGCCCCGTCGGGGTCTCCGGCGCACAGCCGGGCGTGGGCGAGGGCCTGCCGGACCTCCAGGGTGAGGGCGCTGCGCGGTCCCCGACTCCCAGCGCAGACTTCTGCCAGCTCCTCCAGCCGGACGACGGCACGCAGCGGGCGGGGGCCACCGGCCAGCAGGAGTGCCTGGGTGAGCCGGGCGGTGACCGTCGCCTCGTCCGGGTTGCCGAGGGCTTCGGTGGCGGTGGCGACCAGTTCGCCGGCCAGGCACAGGGCCGCTTCCGGTTGTCCGCTCAGGTGCTGGGCGAAGGCGAGCAGGCAGCCGGCGTGGATCCGATCCGGCAGGCCTACCGCGACCGGCTCGGCCGCGTCTCCCGTCATCGGGGACAGTTCGATGGCGGCGAGGCCGGGGCGACCGTCGAGGATCAGGGCCTTGGCGCGGTCGTGCCGGAGGCTTCGCACCGAGGGGTGATCGGGTCCGAGGGCCTCGACAGCGAGGGCCAGCGTCTCGTCGTAGTAGCCGGCCGACTCGGCGTGGTGTCCCGCTTCGAAGAGGTTGAGCGCGATGCTGTCCCGGACGTGGAGGGTGTCCGGGTGGCCGGCTCCCTGGACTCTGTCGCGGTCCGCGAGGACGGACCTGTAGAGCGAGTCCGCGCCGTCGTGGTCCCATCCGTGGCGCAGCGCGTGGCCGCTGCGCTCTTGGGCGGCGAGTGTGGCGGGGTGACCGGGACCGTACACCCGGATGTGGTCGGAGACGAGCGACTGCCGTTCGGCGGCCTCCTGGCGATGGCGGCCGCCGAGTCGGCGGGTGTAGGCGAGCTCGGACCGGTCATTGAGGGTGTCGGGGTGGTCGGGCCCCTGGCTCCGGGCCCGGGCGGCGATCAGTTCGGTGAAGAGGCCAGCGGCCCGGTCGAGTTCACCGGTCGCGCGGATGTCCTGGGCCAGCAGGGAACGGGTGAGCAGGCTGTCGGGGTGCTCCGGCCCGTGGACGCGGACGCAGTCCGCCGCGAGCAGTTCCCGGTCGATGACGGCCTGACGGTAGAGACCGGCGAGCTTGCGGCCTGTGGCGAGGATGCTCCGGGCGGTGAGCACGCTCAGGTGGTCGGGGCCGAAGATCCGGGTGCGGTCGTGCACCAGGGCCTCGTCGAGCCGGACGCCGAGCAGGTGGTGGCCGGAGGTCTGGTGGACCAAGGCGAGGAGCAGGCGGGCGTGGAGGCTGTCCGGGTGGTCGGGGCCCTGGAGCCGGGCCCGGTCGGCGACTAGGGCCTCGCCCAGGCGTAGCGCCCGCCGGAGGTCGCCGGCCGATCGGCAGGAGGAGACCTGGGACTCCCGGGCGAGCAGGGTCTCTGGGTGCTCGGCACCGAGGACCCGTGCGCGGTCGGCGGCCAGGTCACCGAAGAGCTCGCTCGCGACGCGGTGCTCCCCGGCCTTGTCCCGGGCAAGGGCGTGCAACCAGCGGGCGGTGAGGGTGTCCCGGTGGTCGGCGCCCTGGGTCCTCGTGCGGTCGGCGACCAGGCTCAGGAACGACTCCGCAGCAATGCGGTGGTCGCCCGCCTGGGAGTGCGATCGTGCCAGCTCTTCGCGGATCTCCAGTGTCTGCTGATGGTCCGGCCCGTCGATTCGGGTGTGATCGGCCGCCAGGGAGGCGAACTCGAAGATGGCCCCTGGGTGTTCGCCGGAGGCCCGCCGGATCGACGCACGCTCTCGACGGCAGCGCAGGGTACTCGGGTGGTCCGGCCCGAACACCCGGATGTGATCGGTGACGAGTTCCTCGATCAGCGCGGCGGCCCGGCGGTGGTCACCAGCGAGCCGGTAGGTGGACGCCTGCAAGACACCGACATTGAGGGTGCCCGGATGGTCGGGGCCCAGGGCTCGCGCGAAGTCGTGACCGAGTTCCTCCAGCAGGGCCACCGCCTGACGGTGGTCGTCGACGTTCCGATGGGCGATCGCGAGGGCGAGTCGAGCGAAGAGCGTGTCAGAGTGGTCGGGGCCCTGGATCCGGGCGCGGTCCTTGATGAGTGCTTCGAGCAGGCCGGTCGACCGACGGTGGTCGCCCGCGCCTTCGTGAGCGTTGGCCAACCATTGGCGGGCGGTCAGGGAGTCGGGGTGGTCGGCGCCCAGGACGCGGATCCGGTCGGCCACCAGGGACTCGGCCACCGCGACCGCCCGCCGGTGGTGACCGGCGCTCAGGCAGGCCGACAGGCAGTTGAAGCGGGCGGCGAGGGTGCTGGGGTGATCAGGCCCGTTGATCCGGACGTGGTCGGTCACCAGCGCTTCGTAGAGGTCCAGTGCACGACGGAAGTCGCCCAGCACCTGATGGCTGTGACCGATCCAGAAGCGGGTGCTGAGGACATCAGGGTGGTCGGGTCCCTGGAGGCGGGTACGGTCGGCCGCGAGCGCTTCGTACAGTGCCAGCGCCTCGCGGTGCCGGCCGAGGTTCCGGTGGGCGGTCGCCAGCCACCAGCGGGTGTTGAGAACCGCCGCGTGGTCGGGCCCCTGGAGGCGGGTCCGGTCGGCGAGCAGCGCCTCGAAGAGCGTCAGGGCCTCCAGGTAGTTGCAGGCGTTGTTGTGGATCGAGGCCTGCCACCACCGGGTGGTGAGCACGTCCGGGTGGTCCGGGCCGAGGACCCGCTGCCGGTCGGCGACCAGCCGGTCGCACAGGTCCGCCGCCCGTCGGTGTTCGCCCGCCTCGTCGACGGAGCCGGCTAACCACAGTCGCGCGTCGAAGGTCTCGAAGTGCTCGGGGCCGTTGAGGCGCAGCCGGTCGGCGGCCAGGCCCTCCCTGACGGCGAGGGCCTCGCGCGGGCGGCCGGCGGCATGCAGGGCGCGGGCGAGACCGGAGCGTTCCTCCAGGGTGTCGGGGTGGTCGGGGCCCTGGATCCGGGCCCGGTCGGCCACCAGGCGCTCCAGCTCCTCGACTTCGAGGGCGGGCAGTCCCGCGACGCGCAGTGCGAACCCCAGGAAGCTGCGCTCCTCCAGGGTGTCGGGGTGGCCCTCCCCCTGGACTCGGGTGCGGTCACGGACCAGGGCCCGGTGTTGCTCGACGGCGACGACGGGCGTGCCTGCCTCCCGGTGGGCGCGGGCCAGGCCGCTGCGCGCGTTGAAGGTGTGCGGGTGATCGGGGCCGAGTACCCGGCCGTAGGAGGGGACGACCTCCTCGAACTGGGCGACGGCGAGGGCGGGGCGGCCGGACTTGCGGTAGGCCGAGGCCAGTCGCTTGCGGGCGTAGAGCGTCTGCGGATGGTCCGGCCCCTGCACTCGGGTGCAGTCCGCGACGAGGGCCCGGTAGGCGGTGATCGCCGCAAGGTGGTCGCCTGTGTCGGCGTGGGCGGCCGCCAGCCAACGGCGGCTGTTCAGGGTGTCCGGGTGGTCCGCGCCCAGCAGGCGGGTGCGGTCGGCGACCACCCGCTCGTACCGGACGATCGCCAACCCGTGCAGACCCGCCGCGAGTTGCGCGAAGGCGAGGCCGCTGCTGCGGGTCACCACCGTCGGGTGGTCCGGCCCGAGCACCCGCTCGGTGTCCGCCACCAGCCGCTCGTACTCGGCGACGGACTCCCGATGCTGCCCCGCGGCTTGCATGGCGTATGCCAGGCTCGCCCGGCTGTGCAGGGTGTCGGCGTGGTCCGGCCCCAGCACCCGTGCTCGGTCGGCGACGACGCCCCGGAACTCCTCTACAGACAGGGCGTGTCGGCCGGCCCGGCGGTAGCCCTGGGCGAGCGTGTGCCGGTCGGCGAGGGTGGCGGGGTGGTCCGCGCCCTGGACCCGGGTGCGCCGGGCGACGACGTCCCGGCACAGCTCCACGGCCCGGGCGGGGTCGCCGGTCTTGGCCTGCAGCCGGCCGAGCCGCCCGAGGGAGGCGAGGGTGTCCGGGTGGTCCTCGCCGAGCAGTCGCCGCTGCCCGTCCGCCATGGCCTCCACCAGCCGGACGGTGTACACCCGCTGCGCCCGGTCGGTGAGTTCGGCCGCCGCCAGCCCGTACAGGGCGATGCTCTCGGCGGTCGGCTTCGGCGACGGACCGCTGTCGGCCAGCTCCCGGACGTGCGGCAGCAGTGCCCGCCGCAATTCGGGCCGGGCGTCCGGCCAGAGGCGGGCCGCCGCCCGAGCCAGGTGCTGCTCGGCGCGGCCCCGGAACTCGGCGTCCCGCAGCACCGCCTGGAGCAGCCGGTGCACGGTGACGGTCTCGCCGAGGGTGATCAGGTGGTAGTCGGCGAGGAGCCGCAGCGCCCGGTCGACCTCGTCGGGCCGGCGCGAGCCGAACGGGGTGAGCACCTCGCGCGGCAGTGCCTCGGGGGCGTACCAGGCCAGGGTACGAAGCAGCTCGACGGCGAAGGGCGCGGTGTGCTGGACGGTCCGCAGGGTGGTGCGCCACAGCCGGGCGACGGTGGACTCGGCACCGGGCCCCACCGGCCCGGTGTCGCGCAGCAGTTCGCGGTACGCGGCGAAGGAGGTGCCGGTCTGCTGGACGTAGGCGCCGGCCTGAGTGAGGGCGATCGGCAGGTGGCCGAGCTCGTCGGCGAGCGTCCGGGCCTGGTCCCGTTCGGCCGGATCGACCGTCGAGCCGTGGTAGGCCGTCCCGCAGAGCAGCTGGGCTGCGTCCAGGCTGTCGAGGACGTCGACGCGGACCGGGCGGATCCCCGGGTGCCAGCCGCTCGCCCGCCGGCTGGTGACCAACTGGTGCCCGCGGCCGAGCAGGCGGCCGACGTAGGGGGTGAGATCGGCCGGATCCTCGGCGTTGTCGTAGACCAGCAGCCAGCGGTCATGGGCGCGCAGCCAGGCGATGGCCCACTCGACCTGCTGGCCGGGCGGGGCGGTGAGGGCCCAGGAGGGGTGGAGGTGGACGGCGAGCCCGGCGAAGGCCTCGGCGAGCTGCTCGGCGGACTCGGCGGTGAGCCACCAGATCAGCCGGTAGTGGTCGGCGTGGGCATAGGCGTGGTGCAGGGCGAGGCTGGTCTTCCCGACGCCACCGAGGCCGTGCAGAGTGGTGGCCTGGGTGACCAGGCCACCACCGTCCCCGTGGGCCAGGGCGTCGGCGACGGCGCGCGACTCGCTCTCCCGGCCGATGAGCCGGCCGGCGGCGCGGGGCGGCAGGTTGGGCGTCGGGGTGGTGGCCTGGACGGTATGTGCGGCGCGCGCGGCCTCGGGCGGGAGGATGACGGTGTGCGGGTCACCGCTGGTGGCCGAGGGTGAGCCGGGGCGGCGGCGCTGTTCGTAGGGTTCGGGGTCGGGGTTGCCGCTCTCAGAGCTGACGTGTGCCGTCATGGACATCAACACTGCGCCGCCCCCGCCTCCGTGACCCGCTCTGCCTACCTACCGTAGTGCAGGTCAGGCGCAGTGTCAGCGTTCCCCGCGAAGCGGGGGCGGGGCGGCCGGTCAGTTGGCGAGGCCCTGCCGATGCCGGGGCTGTGACGGAACGTGGCCAGCCGTAGCACCGTGCAGTCCAGGGTGCCCTGTTGAAGCGATGATCGTCGACGCCTCCTCTGGCGTGCTGGCAGCACTCAATGAGGAGTCGGGCGGACGGCCTGCATCTCGTGGCCGCGTCCAGTCTCCGCATGATCCAGCCCATGGGCGCTGTCGTGACTCCTTCCAACGGCCCCTGGAGGGCGTTCTCGGTTCCTCCGCTTCGTCTGTCGGCTCGCGACATGCTGACGGACGGCAGGAACCTGGGCTCGGTCAGGCCGGCTCCGGGAAGCCGTTCAGCCCCAAGGGGACCGGCACCAGCGGCGCGTGGGGATTCGGGACGTCTGGGCGGTAGAGACGGAAATGCTCCCCATCGAGTGGTCGGAGGACGACCTTCATGTTCTCGGCACGACCACTGCCGCAGTCGAGAGCGGCGATTGCCGCAGCGCCGTCCTCGGCGACGGCGCGAGGGTGGTAGACGTTGACCGGGCCGATCTCCAGAAGCCGGTTGCCGAGCCGGAGCTCGAAACTGGGCAAGGTGGCAAGAATGGCACCCGGTTGGCCAGCCAGCACTTCACGGAGAGCGGGTGAGTCGGAGCCGTTCAAGGTCATGGTGAGAGTGCTGATGAACGGGGAGACGACACACGCACCGTCAATGAGTAGGCGTGCGGCCCGCAGCGCGATTCGCTGTCCCGCGGAGACGTCGAAGGGCACCGCGAAGAAGCGTCGGCAGTGTTGTTGGACCGTGTCAAGGTCGGAGACGTACAGCAGCAGATCAGCGAGGCGGGCGCGTTCGGCGTCGTCCTGGGAGGTCGGCAGGTGTCCGGCGCCCACGACCGCCCCGTCGACGGAGACACGGAAGCCACCGCCGTCGAGCAACTGTTGATGGAAACGGAGGATCCGTAGGGCCTCGGCGGGCTCGTTCTCGCCGAGGGTGAAGGAGAATCCGAGCTTCGCTGGTCGCCCAGTGTGGAACGGGTACAGCAGACGCAGCCGCCCCGAACCTCCGACGGTCGCCTCGACCGACCGGCCCAGACTGCCGGACCCGAGGCCGTTGACGCGACCCGTGTACGTGGCGACCTCTTTGTCCTGCCGGTCCAGGAACGCCACTTCGAGAGCAGCGCCGGCATAAGGGGCAGGCTCGACCGGGCACCATGCCACTTCGACGTTCTCATGCGTGCGTGACAGCCACTCGGGGCCCTCTACGGTCAGTTTCTCGACGACCTCGGCGGGCAGCACCACCTCTTCGGCGATGCCGAAGCCCATGACACGTTCCAGGGCGGACTCCAGCCCCGGCTGGAACGCTCGGCGGCGTCCTGTCAGGTTAATCCGGATCGGGCTCAGCTCCTGTGCGCGAGGGTGCTTCCCGACAAGGGTCTGGACAACCTTGTCGTCCTGCCGGACGAAGTCGATGGTCCAGTGCGGATCGAGGGTGTCCACCTGGCGGCCCAGGGCGCTCACTCGCTCGGCGATGTCGCGCTGGCCGCCGAGGAGGATGTCACGTTCGCGGTTGAATACCCTCGCCGCCTCCAGAAGGTGGTCCCGGTTGAAGTACGCGTCCAGGTCGCTGTGTACGGCTAGCAAGTCGTTGAGAGCGGTTCGGTCCATGATCGAGACCGTGATCGGTCGCTCGCCCGGAAGATCCTCGACGAAGCCGCGCTCGGAGTGACTGACCGTGCACGGCACAACCAGGGTCCACGCCTGCGGCCCGCGGCCGGCAGCACGACGGAAGGAACTGCGGATGCTGGACCTCCGGCCCTTGGCGGAGGTGGCGAACCCGTCGGGATAGTACTTCAACTGGTAGATGTGCTCGTGAGATCCGGTGCGGACCAGGATGTCCACACCGTCGTCGCCGCCGCGTCCGTTGACGGCGTGCACCTCGGAGCCTCCACCATGGAGACGATGGATCAGTGCCTCGACGATCTCGTCGAACTTGGGCTGGCTCAGTTGATCCCATTTGATGACCATGGTGCGCCTCCGGTGCAGTTCAAGCGATCATCGCACCACGCACTGACACCTTCGATAGCGGCGGCAGGCAGACGGCCGGGGCACTTGCCTTGTGTCTGCTGTTGCCGAGCGAGTGTCGTGGTGAGTTCGACCGTCGCCACGTATTACCAGAAGACCGGGGTAAGGAGGGCCTGGTCGTAGTCGTCCTTCTGGGAAGCATCACGGTGGCGCGCCCTTCCGCGGAGCTGGCACGGGGAGGGAGGGCCAGCGTCCCGACGGGTGAGAGGGTACAGGCTCTTCAGGAATTTCAGCTGGTCAAGTAGGGTGCCAGAGTGTTCCGCCGATCTGGCTGGGCGACAACTCCTCCGTGATGAAGAAGGTCATCGAGCGGCTCTACGCCTGTTCGTCGATCCTCAACTCCGAGGGCCAGTACGCCTACTACGGCCGGGTCGGCGGCTGTCTGATCACCGGCAACGAGGACGGCGCCAAGCACTGCGCGATGAACGTCCTCTACAGCCTCCAGCACCTCGGCTACACCATCCCGCCGCAGGCCGACGCGGGGTGGGTGGGGGAGGCGGGTCCCGGGCCGTCCTACCTCGACCCGGGGTCGGGCGGGCCGGAGAACGACTTCACCAACCGCAACACCACCTTCATGACCTGGAACCAGCTCCACCTCGCCCGCATGCTCAAGGACGCCGGCGGCATCCCGGCCCACGGCAACCAGCGCTCCGAGTGGGACGCCGGCTGCCGCTTCGACTTCGAGAACCCCGAGCACCGCTGAGTCACCGGCTGTGTGACGAGGCCGGAAACCCGGCTGGGTGTGGTTGATTCTTATGTGGTGGAACTTCATCGGCCGATCCGGTGATGAGATCGTACGGGCACGAAACGACTGGGAGAAGGGTTCCCGGTTCGGTGAAGTTCATGGCTACGACGGTGCTCGACTGCCCACCCCGGAGCTGCCCGCGATCCCGCTGAAGTCGCGAGGGTGGGTGTGCTGACCTGGGAAAACGTGTGGCGGATCTGTTCGTGCTCCGCCTGGCGGCTGCCAGGCGGAGACGGCTGGTCTGTCGTCTGCCCTGCGCCCGGAGGTCTGGGCTCGCTGGGCCCGGGAGGGGTCTGTCGAGTCTCGTGTTCGGACATGTGTGCCAGGGTTTCGGATCGATGCTGACCTTTTGCCGACTTTCTGACTTGCCATCAGGCTGGGGGTGTTGGCTGTTCGGCTGTCGGCATCGAGACCGGAGGCCCATGCCGATGGGCGGATTGCAGTGCGCCGGACCGCCCCGAGTCGCATTGGTCTCGGCCTGCCGTAGTCGGGCGCCAACCCCGCGACGAGGGGGCTCGCTGTCGTCCAGAGCGGCCAAGGCGGGGTGGGGAGCCCCGTGCTGGGTAGGTTCAGCCGGTCAAATGAAGATCCGCATCGGCGACCGTCTTCCTGCGCCTCCGATGGAAGAAAGCAGTCAGAAATTGATCATTGGACGTGTGTACTTTGTCGCCTGATGGTGGCTCCGAGGATCTGTGGGTGCTGACTACCGACCGGGCGATGCCGACGACACCGCCAGTACCTGCTCATCCCTGCTCGCGCTCTCCGGAACGGGACGACGACAATCAGCGTGACGCGTCGAGAAGCTCATCGGCGGGGGAACGCCACCGGGCGGCTGCGCCAGGTCCTGAGATTTTCTATCGCGACCTTGTCGCTTGTGTCGGGCCGGCCGAGGCGCACGGTTCTGATCGCCGCGGCCAGCGCCTCGCGCAGGGCGGTGTCCTCCGCCAATGCGGCAAGGGCCTGCAGTTCCCGCAGTCGCCGCACCGCCTCGGGCGCAAGGCGGTCCACTGCTTCTGCTGCTTGCTGGGAAGCCCACCTGCGAAGCGGCGGCCCTGGGAAGTACTGGTCGCCGTCGTAGGACCACAGCAACTGGGCGCGAATCATCCCCGTCACGTAGGCCTCGCTGTCGGCCGGAAGGCTGGTGAACGCACGCCACGGTTCGAGCGGTCCTGCGGCCGTGTGAGCACCGTCGGCGTATCTGCCGGTCAGTGAAAGCGTGGTCGCACTTTGAGGTAGCAACGGCAGCAGCGCCGTGACGAGGAAGCTCAGCGTGCGGGTGTCGTCCGTCATGCGTCCGTCGAGACGCCAGTGGGGCCCGTCGGCCTCGACTTGCAGATCGCTGCAGCCGATGTTTTCCACCAGGATCTTGACCACTCGCCGGGGTGTCATGCCGCAGTCCCGGTAGATGTCAGGGGAGCCGAAGTTCTGGATGCCGTGCTCGCTGAGCACGACGGTGAGTGCGACATGCATGGCCAGCATGCCCTCCTGTGCCGTGAGGATCGTGTCCACGACCTCTTCCCACGTCAGGCTCCGTTGCGCCGAACGCAAGTCGATCGCGATGCGGTCCTCTGAGTACCGGACCGATGCGTGCGCACGGGCGTTGCGCAGGTCGCCGTCGAGCCCTTGGAACAGGGCGGCCAGCTCCGGTCGCTGCCGGGCGGCCTGGATGGTCGCGGTAGCGTCGTCGTAGCGGAGCTTTCCGTAAGGTTTGGACTTGTAGCCGCCGGCCAGCAGCATCAGCGCCGCCATCGCCCTGCCGGGCCCCTCCACCAGAGCAGCCGCTGTGTCGATCAGGGCCCGCCCGGCTTGTCGCGTCACTTGTGCTTGCTGGACGGCGGATGTGATCCGTGTACAGCTGTCGAACACTTCAAGGTGTGCCGCCCGCACGTCCTCCTCGAAGACGCCGTCAGCCACGAGGGCGCGAACACCACTCGCGTGAGCGTTCAAGAACGAGTAGGCCTGGGTCATGAGTTGTATGAACCGTTGGCGATCGCACGCGGTGCGGGCAAGGACGTCATACATGGCGAACGTCAGACCGCAGCCGTTGGATCCGCGAACTCCAAGGAGACTCTCGAGTTCGTCTCGGCCCGCAGCGTCGAGTTCGACCAGATCGGCGGAGGAATGGAAGATCAACGCCTGTTGAAGGAGGACGTCCGCGACGTCCTCCGGATCGGAGGCGGAGTCCAACTGGTTCGTTGCCCGTGCCAGCCAGCTGATCTCGCCCAGGACTTCTGTGGCCCCGTCGAGTTGAGCCTGCGCCTGGCTGGCCAGCGTCTGCGCAGCCAGCGGCGACGACGCGCTGATCGCTCCCAGGAAGGTGCGGAGAATCTGCTCCATGGTTTCGACGACCCGACGCACCGCCCTGGCTCGTGCCAGTTGGGGGCGCTGGAACATGGCCCCGGTTTCCTCGCGGAGTCCGATCAGCGCGCCGACCGAGTCCTGAAGAAGGCCGGCTGCTCCCTCGCTGCCGACGGCTACGGCCTGTGCCGCAGCGAGGAAGGAGTCAAGCCATGCGGTGACATCATTGAGCAGCCCGGTGCGTAGTACTGTCGGGCTGTAAGGAGTCGACGGAGACGGTGTTGAGGTGTCCAGCATGTGGAGGGCGTCCTTCACCGCCTGAGCCCTGGCCTGCTGCCCAGGGTCAACCTCCCAGGGGTCGGGTTGCCGGCGGCAGTCGGAACAGGGAAGGGCTCGCACTCGGACGCCGCTGCAGCCCATGCAGGTGACCTGGGCGAACCTGAGGGTGATTCTGTGACGGGGCACTACGCAGATCCTCTCGACCTGACTGATTCTCGGCGGATCAGCCGAAAACCAGACCTACGTCTCATAGTCCTGCTGTAGACGGCTCCAGTCACTCCCTTTTCGCGACGAGATCTGTACGGCCGGTCCGCTCGCTGAGCCTGGCCGGGTCCTCAGACCACGCACTTCCTGATCATCGCCACGAGCGGCGGCGCGTCAGGGTTGGGCTGGACCTCGTTGACCGCGGTGTACCCCCATGCCTCGTACAGTGCGAGCACTTTGCCGTCGCCGGCGGCGGGGTTCACCATCAGGGTGATCCGCTCCTCGGGGCGGTTGCCGGCGAGTTCTTCGTGGATGCGGCGTGCGGCGCCCGTGCCGCGCCATGGGGTGCGGACTCCCAGCTCCTTGAGGGCGAAGACCGGGTCGGCGGTGAGCTCGGGCGCCATCGGCTTGGGCATCCGGGTCCACCAGCGGTCGCCGGAAAGGATGGTGTTGCCGTAGGCGTAGCCGATCGGTTCGTTCTCGTCGTAGCCGATGACGGCTTCGAAGCCGGGCTCGCCGCCGTGGCGGTCGAGGCGCTCGGCGAACGTGGTGACGGCGTAGTTGGGGAGGTGAAGCAGCGGTGCGCGCACATCCGCGTAGAGGTCGATCAGGGTCTGGCGTGCGAGGGGGGTCAGCTCGGTGAAGTGGTGCAGGTCCGGCTCGGTCACGCGGGAGTCCTCCGGGTGTCGTCGGTGTACTGGTCCCAGAGTTGCGCATGGGGACTGTTCGGCGCCACGTTCAGCAGGGCCGAGCCGAAGCGGTCGAGCATGCCGGCGACCCGGGGGTGCGCGGCCAATCCCGTCGGGATGGCCATGGCGGTGGCGACGGCCGGTTCGAGGTCGCCCTGGCCGAGTTGGGCGCGGGCGAGCCGGGCGTTGGTGATGGCGCGGCTCCGCTGCATGTGAGGACGGAGCAGGCCGAGGCTTCGGTGAGCGTGGGACTCGGCGTCCTCGTAGCGGCCGAGCGCCAGGTGGGCGGCGAGTGCGAGGGAGTCGAGCTCGGCCTGGTCGTAGTGCGCCGCCAGCCAGACCGGGCGGACTTCGCCGGCGCCCGCCCGGTCGAGCGCGTCCTGGGCGCGGCCGACGGACCGGCGGACGGCGTTCACGTCACCGGTGAGGCCGTGGATCGCGGCGTGTCGGGAGTGTCCGAGGGAGGCGAACAGGGGATCGCGGCGGGCGATCGGAAGGTTGCGGGCGACGTTGTTGGCCGCGAGGGCTTCGTTCGGCTTGCGCATGTGCCGGTAGAGGCTGCCAGCGTGGGACCAGATGCGGAACTGGATGGCGGCGTCCCCGGACATCGCGGCCAGGCTCGCGGCTCGTTCGTGATGGCGAAGTGCGGCGTCGAAGCGCCGGCCGTCGATGGCGGCCCACAGTGCGGAGGACATGAAGGACGCGGCGCAACCGAAGAGTGCGGCGCGGACGCGTTGGCTGGCGGCCCCGTGCTGCTGGAGGTCGAGCGCCTCGTCGGCAAGTGCTTCGGCCCGCGCTTCGATGCTGAGCTTGCCTCCGTGTCGATGGTCGCTGGCGATCACCTCAGCGAACCGGGTGTTGAGCCGCTCCACGTCGCTGTGGCCGATCCTGTGGGGCGCTGCCACGGCGGGGGATCCGACCGCGAGGGCGGTTCCGGTCACGGCGGTCACGAAAGCTCGTCGCTTCACATCATCCTCCGGGTGCACGCGATTGCCTCGCCCGGGTTGAACGAACCCGAGGTCTGGACCAGTACACCCGAATACTGCCCTGAGTGCTTCCCGATGTTTTGCTGGTGGCCAACTGGTCTTGGCCGTCAGCCAGTTGTGGACCGTTCGCTCTGATACGGTGCCCGGCTTTCCCGTCAGGCGGCCGATCTCCAGGTTGACGCGATGGGCCAACTCGGCCTGTGTCAGGCCGAGGTCGTCCATGAATCGGCGAAGTGCGAGGTTGTCCGCCATGTGCACAAAGTAGCGCCGCGACTACTGGCGCGCACGCTTTCGAGTAATGGGAAGGTCAAGTTTTCCGGTCGTCCGCGAGTGCGGGCTGCCGAGTTCTTCCTGACCCGTGGTGCTCCGAGGGCCGTTGACTGGATGCAGTCGTCCGAAGGCTCCGCTGATCGGCGGAGCTAAACGTGCGTGCCAGCGGCACCAACTCACCCTGCACTCAGGAGACTTCATGAACGATCGCCACGGCGTGGAGCGTCACGGGTTGAAGAGGGTCGTCGTGACCGGAGCGGCCGGCTTCATCGGCTCGCACCTGGTCGACGCGCTCCTCGCGGCTGGGGTCACCGTCGTCGGTGTGGACCGCCGCGATCCCGAGACCGATCCGGTGGCGGCGGCGAACCTCGGGGCTGCCCTGGGGAGCCCGGGCTTCACCTTCGTCGTCGCCGACCTGAGGACCTGCCCGCTCGCGGCGCTGTTCCTCCAGGCCGACGCCGTCTTCCACTTCGCAGGCCTGCCGGGGGTGCGCGGGTCCTGGGGCGAGCGGTTCGCCGAGTACACCGGCTGCAACGTGTTCGCGACCGAGCGGGTGCTGGCCGCTTGCGAGGACGTCCGCGTTCCGCGACTGGTCTACGCCTCGTCGTCCAGCGTGTACGGCACCATCCTCGAAGGCGCGTCCGGCGAGCAGCGGACGCCGACGCCGGAGTCGCCGTACGCGGTCAGCAAGCTGGCCGGCGAGCAGCTTTGCCTCGCCCACGCGGGCAAGGCCTCGTCGGCGGTCACCGCGGTGGCGCTGCGGCTGTTCACCGTCTACGGCCCGCGTCAGCGGCCGGACATGCTGATCGGCCGCGCACTCGCGGCGGCGCTGGGAGGTCCCGCCCTGAACCTGTACGGGAGCGGCGACCAGCGCCGGGACTTCACGTACGTCGGCGACGTCGTCCAAGCCGCGATCGCCGCCGCGACCACCGGGATCGAAAGCGCCGTGCTCAACATCGGCGCCGGTGTCAGCACCAGCGTGCTCGACGTCCTGGCCGCGATTGAGGAACTGACCGGCCGCCCCGTGCCGGTCAACCGGATGCCGGCCAAGCCCGGCGACGTGGACGCCACCCTCGCCGACCGCTCCCGGGCCGGTGAACTCCTCGGCTGGAAGCCCCGCACCGCCCTCGTCCAGGGCATCTCCCGCCAGCTCGCCCACCTCACGGCCATCTCCCCGCAGCTCGCGAGCGCCTGAACGGTCCCGTCCCGACGTCCAACGGAGTCACTGTGTTCGTCACCGCCGCCGACAGCGCGAACGCGTTGTTCACCCGTGCCGGCAAGACCATCCTGAGCCAGGGCCGCAGCGTCGCGCCGCGCGGCATGGCCACGGCCGAGCTCATGGGTGCCTACCTCAAGTTGACCGACCCCACGGCCCGGCTCGTCCACCTGGACCCGCACCGGGTGCTCAACCCGGCGTTCGCCGCCGCCGAGACGGTCTGGATTCTCTCCGGCTCCAGCGCCGACTGGATCCACGACTTCAACAGCCGCCTCGCCGCCCTCACCGACCACGGCGCCCTCCAGGGCGCCTACGGGCCGCGGCTGCGGCGCTGGCACGGGCAAATGGACCAGCTCGACTACGTCCGGGGCCAGTTGACGCGCGACAGCGAGAGCCGTCGGGCCGTCGTGCAGATCTTCGACCCCAGCAGGGACACCGCCGGCCACAAGGACGTCCCCTGCACCCTCGGATACCGCTTCTACCTGCGTGCCGGCCGCCTGGAGATGCACACCAGCATGCGGAGCCAGGACGTGTGGCTCGGTCTCCCGTACGACCTGATCACCACCACCGTTCTGCACGAACTGATGGCCGGCTGGCTCGGCGTCGAGGTCGGCGACTACCACCACCACGTCGACTCCCTGCACCTGTACACCCAACACCAGGACAGCGCCTGGCAGTTGCCCGTCGAGGAGGAGCCCTCACGACGGTGGCAGCCGGTCGGCGTCCCGTGGGACGACTTCGACCCGGTGCTGAAGCAGGTGACGGCAGGCGAGGCCGTCGGGCATCCGGTCTGGGACGGCTTCGCCGCGGTCCTGGCCAGCTACCGGCTCTGGAAGGCCGGGCGGTGCGACGAGGCCCGTGCCCGGGCCGCCGACGTGCCCGGACCGCTGCCCGAGGCGATGGGGCTCTGGTACGACCAGCGCGAGCAGAGGGTCCCGCTCGCCCAGATGCCGGCACCGGCGATTCCGGCGAAGAGGTGACCGGGATGACCGCGAACCGCAGCACCGTGTTGGGCCTGTGCTCCTACACCCACGACTCCGCCGCCGCCCTGGTCGTCGACGGCAAGCTCGTCGGCTTCGTCGAGGAGGAGCGGCTCAGCGGCGTCAAGCACGACAAGCGCTTCCCGACCCTGGCCGTGGCATGGCTCCTGGACGAGGCGGGCCTGGCCCGCGCGGACGTCGACACCGTCGCGTACAACTTCACGCCGCAGCTCTACCTGCGGGCGGTTCCCGCCGCGCTCGCCCACGCCGTGCGGCCGGCGACGTCGGCCAGGGCGCTGCCGAGGGCCCGCTCGTTCGCCAAGGTCGCGGCCAACACCCGCGGACGCCTGGCGCGTCTGTCCGGAGCCTTCCCGAACGCCTCCGTACAGCCCGTCCTCCACCACCGGGCCCACGGGCTGTACGCCTTCGCCGCTTCCGGCTACCAGGACGCCGCCGTGCTCGTGGTGGACAGCCTGGGGGAGGTGCAGGCCACCACGATCGGGCACGCCCGACGGAGCGCGAACGGCTGCTCGTACCGGATCGTCCACGCCCAGGACGACCCGGCCTCGCTCGGTTACGTGTACGGCGCGGTCACCGAGCACCTGGGCTGGCGGCGGGGCGACGAGGAGGGCACCGTCATGGCGCTGGCCGCCCTCGGCGACCCGAAGCGGTTCCGGCCGCTGTTCGCCGAGGCCGTCCGGCTCACCACCGACGGCTTCGCACTCGACCACCGGTTGATCGGGCTGCGCGTCATGGACAGCCGCTACCCGCGGCTGACGGCCGCCTTCACGGCGCTGAGCTGCCCGCCCCGGCGGCCGGACGAGGACGTCGAGCCGGTCCACGCGGACCTCGCGGCCGCCCTCCAGGAACGCACCGAGCAGGTGATGCTGTACCTGGCACGGATCGCCCGCGAGCGGACGGGCGCCCGGCTGCTGTGCGTCGGCGGCGGCGTCGCGATGAACTGCGTCAGCATCGGCAAGATCATCGCCTCCGGACTGTTCGACGAGGTCGCCGTTCCACCGGCGCCCGGCGACTCCGGCACGGCGATCGGCGCTGCGGCCGCCGTCCACCTCAGCCGGCACGGGAACCTTCCGGCCGGTCTGGCTCGGTCCTGCTACCTCGGGCCGGCGTTCCCCGGTCTGGAACTGCCGTCCGAGCCGCGTCCCGGCATGACCGCCCAGCGACTATTAGATCCGGCCGGACACGTCGCCGGCGAGCTCGCCCGGGGGACCATCGTCGGAGTGTTCCAGGGGAACGGCGAGGCCGGGCCGCGGGCGCTCGGGAACCGTTCGATCCTCGCGTCGCCGCTACGGGACGGCGTCGTGGAGCGGCTCAACTCCACCGTCAAGTTCCGGGAGCCGTTCCGCCCGTTCGCGCCGGTCGTGCTGGCCGATCGGGCCGACGACTACTTCACCCTCGGCCAGGAAGCGCCGTTCATGTCGATGGCCTCGCCGGTCACCGAAGTGGCCCACGAGCGGATCCCGGCCGTCGTCCACGCCAACGGGACCGCTCGGGTGCAGACGCTGGCGCCCAGGGACAACCCCCTCCTCGCCGGGATCCTGGCGGCCTTCGCCGAGATCACGGGCGTGCCCGTGCTGATCAACACCTCCTTGAACGTCAAGGGCAAGCCGATGTGCGGCACCCCGGAGATGGCCCTCGACTGCCTGGCCGAGTCCGGGCTGGACGCGCTCCTGGTCGGGGACTGGTGGGTGACCAAGGCATGAGGATCGGCTACAGCTTCTGGGGCTTCCTCGGGTCCGGTATCACCGACACCCCCGACGGCGGGCGGAGCCACCGCCGAACCCTGTTGGACGGGCTCACCGCCCGCGGCCATGACGTCATCCCGCTGCAGGCCGACAGGGACCTGGCGGAGGCCGGCACCGACCTCACCGCCCACTACCAGTGGGACGGCGGCCTGCCCGAGATCGACGCCCTGGTCCTGGAGTGGCGTTGGCCGGTTCCCGGACGCAACACCACCCCGTGCGGCAGCGAAGGGCACACCTGCGACCTCCACCGGCAGCAGGAACTCCTCGACCACTACACCCACCACCTCGGCATCCGTACGGTGCTCTGGGACAAGGACCAGCAGCTGTCCTCCGACGACCCGCTCCGAGCTGTCGGCCACGTGCAGGTCTGCGAACCGGCACTGCACCCCTCGCCGGGGACCGAGAGCCTGCTCTTCCCTGTCGACGACGACGCGCTCGACCGAGCGCACCCCGCCGCTCTCGCCGCACACGGGCGCCCGGTGCCGCTGGTGTACATCGGCAACCAGTACGACCGCGATGCCGCCTTCGACCGGTACTTCGCCCCGGCCGCAGCCCGGCTGCCGCACCGGGTGGCCGGGAAGTGGACCGACACCGCTCGGTGGCCGGACGTGAACTTCACCGGGCGCATCCCGTTCGACGAAGTCGCCCCGCTCTACGAGGCCTCGGTGACCACCGTGCTGCTGGCCCCCGAGCGGTACGCGCGAAGCGGCCAGTTCACCCAGCGGATCTTCGAGTCCGTCCTCGCCGGCTGCCTGCCGCTGGTGCCGGCCACCATCCGGGGGGCCGACGCGGTGGTGCCGCGGGAGCTGGTCGTCACCGGTGGTCCCGACGTACTGGCCACCGTCACCGCGCTCACCCGCATCACCGGCAGCCAGGCCCACGCCGACCTAATCGCCCGCTGCATCGACGGACTCGACCGGTTCCGTCTCACCCGCCAACTGCGCACCCTCGACCGCGTGCTGAACAACACGCCGGCCCCGCTCCCATCGACGGAAGGAAACCGTACGTGAACTCGATCCCTCCCGTACTCCCCGGCATCCAGCGGGTCGAGAAGCTCTACCTGGAGCTGCTCTTCCGCTGCAACTTCTCCTGCACCACCTGCTACCACGGCGAGGACCTCAAGCGGCCCGACACCGTCACCATCGACCAGGCCTCCGCCGCCCTCACCTACTTCCTCGCCCGTTTCGACTGCCGCGAGGTGTGCCTGCTGGGCGGGGAGCCCCTGCTCTTCGAGGGCCTGCCGACCGTCCTGACCGTCGCCAAGTCGCTCGGCTACCGCACCGAGATCTGCACCAACGGCTACAAGCGGCGGGCCTTCCTCGCCCGCGCCGCCGAGCACCTCGACATGCTGAGGGTCTCGCTCGACGGCGGCACCGCCGAGGCCCACGACCGGATCCGACGCCCGGGCTCCTTCGAGGCCGCCTTCGACACCCTCGCCTGGGCCCTCGGCCGGGACCTCCCCTTCGGCGCGACCTGCACCCTCACCGGGGAGAACATCACGACCATCCCGGCGCTCGCCGAGCGACTGCGCGACCTCGGTGCCGAGGACCTGATGCTGCACCGCGTCCGTCCGGTCGGCAACGCCGCCACCAGCGGCGTCACCACCGTCACCTGGGAACAGACCCAGGAGCTCCACGAACGGCTGACCGCCATGGGCCTCGGCGGGATGAAGGTCAACACCGACATCCTGCTGCCCGAACGGTGCCCGCCGCCCAGCGACGTCGTGGAGAAGCTGGAGATCGCGCCCGACGGGCGGGTCTACCTGTCCT
The DNA here is from genome assembly GCF_053612025.1 of Kitasatospora sp. NPDC054768. NCBI lineage: Bacteria > Bacillati > Actinomycetota > Actinomycetes > Kitasatosporales > Streptomycetaceae > Kitasatospora > Kitasatospora sp. NPDC054768. The sequence continues at coordinate 13,194 of NZ_JBSHBN010000097.1, read as the reverse complement.
GTGCCGATGTCGCCGGCCCCGGCCGGGAGGTCCGCTTCGACTTCGACCGGGCCGTTCTGGTGCCCGTCGAGGCACGGTGAGCAGGTCGGAGCGCACCGCCTCGGCCACCGGCCAGGGCCGAGCGCGACCCGGTCCGTCCCACGGCTCGGTAGCCTGTGGCGACATGGACAGGATCGCCATCATCGGCTGCGGCGGCAGCGGCAAGACCACGGTCGGACGCCAGCTCGCCGCCAAGATCAACGCCCCCGTCACCCACCTCGACGGCGTCTACTACGACGCCGACTGGAACACCCTGCCGCCCGAGAAGTTCGCGGCGATCCAGGAGGACCTGGTCGCCGAACCGCGCTGGGTGATCGACGGGAACTTCGCCTCCACCCTCCCCATCCGCCTCAAGCGAGCCGACACCGTCGTTTTCCTCGACATCCCCCCGATCGTCTGCCTCTGGGGGATCCTGCAGCGCCGCCGCCGCTACCGCGGTGGCCAGCACACCGAGCAGGGCGTCTTCGACCGCATCCACTGGGCTTTCATCCGCTACGTCCTCGGCTATCGGCGCCAGATGCGGCCCAAGATCCGCGCCCTGATCGCCGAACACGCCGGCCACGCCCGCGTCGTCACCCTCACCAGCCGCCGGGCCGCACGCCGCTTCGTCGCGGGCGTGCCTCCCCGAACATGAACTGACCCCCTCCCCGGGAAGGCTCCACCTGTCCATGACCGCCAACCCGTTCCTCGACACCGACCGCGTCCGCGACACCCTGTACTCCGACGCGGGCCGCCTCGCCCAGCGCACCACCGCACTCGCCCGCGCCAAGACCTTCGGCCGACACCCGGCCGCCGTCATCGCGGAACTCGCCGCGGACGGGCCGCGAGGCACCGTCCTCGACATCGGCTGCGGGCGCGGCACCACCACCGTCGCGCTCGCCGAGCGCCTCGACCCGCCGAAGCTCATCGCCTTCGACCAGTCCGCCGCCCTGCTCACCGAGGCCCAGCGGCGGCTGGCCGGACGGATGGGCGTGCGATACATGCGCGGCGACTTCCACAGCATCGCCCTGCCCGACGCCTCGGTTGCGGTCGCCGCGGCCGCGTTCTGCCTCTACCACTCGCCGGAGCCGGCAGCCGTGGTCGCAGAGATCGCCCGCTGCCTGTCGCCCGGCGGGCTGTCCATCACGGTCACCAAGTCCGCCGACAGCTACCAGGAGCTGGACGAGGCGATCGCCGCCAGCGGCCTGGACCCGGAGGCGGCCGACCGACCGAGCCTGTACGAGACCTTCCACAGCGACAACCAGGCCGACATCGTGGGAAGTTGCCTCGACGTCCGGGAGATCATCCACGACGAGCACCGTTTCCGCTTCACCGGCGCCGCGCACATCGCCGCCTACGCCGCCACCAACCCCAAGTACCGACTCCCCTCCGATGCGAGGCAGATCGCCGAGAAGCTGCGGCAGACGATCGGTGACGGCCCGCTGGAGACCGCCTCGACCGTCACCTACGTGGTGGCCGCCCGCCGATGAGGACCTTCACCAAGACCTATGACCACCCGCTGCTCCAACAGCGCTCCCTCGCCCACCAGCGGTGGTTCACCAGTGTCAACCCGGATGTTCGCACACCGCGGGTCGTCGGACAGCGTTCCGGGAAGACTGTCTACGAGCACCTCGACGGTCGCCACGCCGGTCCGGCCGACCTGGTCCTCCTCGCCGACCTCCTCGGCCACCAGCACACCTCCGCCTACCTCACTGTGCTGAAGGGCGCTCGCCTGGACACGGCCTTCACCAGCGGCGGCACCACCATCGACGGGTTCGTCGACGGCCGGCGCGAGCGGCTCCGGCGCCTCCTGGCTTCCGGATCCGTACCCGGCCCCGCCCTGACTCCCGAGGCGGCCGATGGCTGGCTTCAGCGGGCCGCCGACATGCCGGCCGCGTTCTACAAGGACGCCAATCCGCGCAACTTCCTCGTCACCGACACCGCGGTGGCCGTCATCGACTTCGACTCCCTCACCCTCGCGCCCTTCGGGTACGACCTCGCCAAGCTGGTGGTCAGCACCACCATGACCAGCGGCCCGCTGATCCCGGAGGTCGTCCGACAAGCGCTCGACACCTACAACGACCACCCCCGCAGCCGCGGTCTACCCGGCTGCTCCCGGCGCGAGTTCGCGGCCTGGTGCGAGTTCCACCACGCCCTCACCGCCCCATACCTCGGCACCAACGGATACCGCTTCGGCTGGCACACGGCCAGGCCGGGCTGGACCACCGACGTCCTGCGGCACCCCGACGAGGAGCTCGCGCCGTGACGACCAGCACCGTCATGAACAGCCGGAACGCGGTCTGCGTGATCGTCCACGACAAGGGCACCGACCGCATCGCCGCCGTGCACTACGCCGGCCCCAACTGGTCCCCACGGCCGGCCTGGACCGTCCCGGGCGGAAAGGCTGAGCCGGGGGAAGCCCTCGACGAAGCGGCCGCCCGCGAGCTCAAGGAGGAGACCGGTCTGCTGGTCGACCCCCTGAACCTCGAACTCGTCCACGTCGTCCACGTCGAGCAGAGTTACGACGGACTCGGGCAGTTCGTCCTCTTCGTCTTCGCTACCGACCGCTGGACCGGCGAGCTCGTCAACACCGAGCCGGACAAGCACCTGGCCGCGGAATGGGTCGCCGCGGCAGACCTCCCCGAACCGGCCTTCCCGACCGCCAGGATCGCGCTCACCGCGTATCAGGAAGGTGGTCCGTCGTACTCACGCTTCAGATGAGGCCGCTCCCGGCGCCGCCGGAACGATGAGCTGCTGCCGCCCGAACTCAAGATCTCGGGCGGCAGCAGCTGTTCGTTCGCTGCGAAGCGGAGCGGACGGCTACATCGCGGCGGCGAGCGGGCTCGTGGTCAGCTCGCTGATGCTCTCGGCCGCCTTGCGGGTGTGGTAGATCAACGGGCGGAGGTCGGCGGGCATTTCGGTGGTTCGTCGGAGCAGGAGGACGGCGCCCATGATGGAGTCGTGCCACAGGACCGGGGCCGCGACGGAGTCCCAGCCGGGCATGCACTCCTGGCGGCCGACGCCGAGGCGCCCCCGACGAACCCCAGCGCACCGAACTGCTCCCCCCAGCGGGGGCGACTGGTCCGGAACCAGCCAGATCGTCGCCACCGGAGACCTCGACGCCCGTGCCGGGAACGACCTGATTGCCAAGGACGGTGACACCCTCGTCCTCCTGGCGCCCCGGTCCGGGTGACCGGTCGGCCCCGTCTCTTCGGAGAGGACCCTACGGTGCCGGGGTTCTCCGGAGGCGGACCGGCACGGCCGGACGCGGGCACCCGTGCAGGGTGCTGCGCGCCCTGGTTGACGTGGATCACCGGCGCCTTTCGGTCGCGCAGTCGTTCTCGGCCGTAGCCGCATCCTTGACGGTTCGTACGGCCTTCGGCCCCGCCAGGGCGGCGTACGGGGTGGGGACGCGGTCGGTTCCTCCTTCAGGGGGGTCCACCCGGAGCGGTGCGACTCCGAACGTGCCCTGTAGGCATATGTCCGGGGTGTCGGGTGAGGGTGGTCGGGTTCAGTGCGCGGCTTCCTGCGGCCCGGTGTTGAGCGCGGAGAGCGACTGAGAGGCCCGGTCGACGCCGGCGGCGACCGCTTGACGGAAGGCCGACTCGGCTCCGGCGTGATCCCCGGCCGCTCGGCGGATCTGCCCCAGGGTGAGGAGGGCATCGGAATGACCCTTGGCGACCAGGGTATGGAGCAGCAGTTCGGCGCTCTCCCGCCGCCCGTGTTTCGCGCGGACGCGGGCGAGTGTTTTCACGGTGTCATAAGAGCGGTTCGCCAGCTCCTCGGCAGCCCCTTCCTGTCCGGTGAGTTCGAGGATCCGGACCAGGCCGTGGGCGGCGTACGACTGACCCTCGCCGAGTGCTCGCCGGTAGAGGCGTCCGGCGCGGCGGAGGTCACCCTCCTTCTCCCGGAGGCCGGCAAGGTCGAGCAGGGCCCAGTCCAGGTCCAGGTTGTACGCACGCCAGTACAGCCCGGCGGCCGCGCGGTGGTTGCCCTGTGCGGCGTGTGCCTTCCCGAGTGCGCGCAGCGCGTTCACCTCACCGAGCTCAACGGCGATCTCGGCGTATTCTCCGCTCCCCTCCCAGTCACCGCCATCGGCCAGCACCCAGGCCAGCTCCCGAGGGGCGTTCACGTCGCCTTCGACGTGGTAGGCGTGCTTGAGGACGGTGATGGCCCGAGGCTTCTCCTCCGGATTCATGTACGTCCACGCGAGCCCGGTGAACGCCTCGGTGTTGCCGGCCCGGAAGGCGCACTTGGTCAGGGCGAGGGCCAGTTGGTGTCGGCCGTTTCGGGCCAGCCAGCGGGCCTGGTACTCGATGCTGCGGGCACCGCCGGAGACGAGGGCCTCGTTGTAGAGTTCCAGTGCTGTCTGCCGCTCGCCGCGCTCCCAGGCGATGGAGGCAAGGCCCACGGTGGCGGACTTGCCCACGTCGGTACCGACGGCCCGTCGGTACCACGTCTCGGCCTCGTCGAGGCTACCGTCCTGTTCGAGCTGCCAGGCCAGTCGGACCTGCGCTCCGGTGTGACCCGCCTCGGCGGCGAGCGCGTAGTAGGGGGCGGCGTCGACCTTGTTGCGGCGCTGTTCGAGGTGCCAGGCCAGGGCGTTCAGTGCGGTGCCGCCGTCGGCGTCCGCCGTTGAGCGGGCGAGGGACGCGGCATCGGAAATCCGGTCACGGGCCGCTGCGGCGCCGGCCAGGGCCGATCGGTCGGGGGCCGCCGAATGCCGTTCTGCGGCACGCCAGAAGGCGTCCCCGGGGCAGTGGAGATTCCGTGGCTCTCACGGTCGTCGATACCTCACGGGTGATCGCCGTCCGGGCTGGTGACCGACGACAGTCCGGCCCTCCGGGGAACCGGAGGGCCGGGCGGGGGTCAGTCGTCGAGGCCGAAGTACCGGCCGAGGTAGTCGATGATCTCGACGGCGTGCGGCAGGAGTTCGGGCAGTTCGGCGGCGAGCACCTTCCGGGTGGCGGCGGACAGCGCGCCGGTGCTGGTGGCGGCCGGGCGGACGTACGGTTCCAGGCGCCGGATCAGCTCGTAGTCGCTGTCGATGTTCTCGGCGCGCATCGCCTGCTCCAGCGGCGGTGCCCCGGGCGGCGGGACGGGCGGGAGCACCCGGCTGACGTAGGTGACCCGGTGCAGGATCCGCCAGCACGGGGGCTTGGCGGAGCTCTGCCGGGCCTGTCGCAGCGCGGCGGCGTCGGGGGCGCCGCTGCCCTGCAGCCAGATCGGGTCGACGACCTTGCGGTAGAAGTCGTCGAAGTTGGCGCTGGTCCCGCCGAGGTAGAAGGTGAGGAAGCGGTAGGCGTCCACCTTGCCCGGCACCAGTACCGGCCGGCCCGCCGCGTCGTACACCAACTTGCCGTCGGTGCCGCGGCGTTGCAGGTCGCCGGAGGGCGCGCACTGGACGTCGAGGCCGAAGGAGCGGGAGGCGTCCCTGCCCTTGGCGCGGGTGGTGCTGAAGCCGCCGCCCACCGAGGCGTCCATGTGCAGCCCCCAGCCGAGGTCGATGAGGCTGAAGGCGAAATCCATGTAGCCGCCGGCCGAGCCGTGGAAGGTGTACGAGCCGGCGGTGGTTTCGGTGACGGCGTCGGTCGCCTCGGTGGTCTCGGCGAAGAAGCCGCCCTGGGCGGTCCAGACGTAGGTGTTGACCAGGTCGCGGTGGGAGAAGCCGTCGGCCGTCGCGTTCGGGCCGTCGGGGCGGCTGTCGTCGCGGGGCGCGACGTCCATGCCCATCGAGCGCAGCACCGCGCGGGCCTGGGCCTCGGCCGGGTCGTTCGCGCCGCGCTGGTCGGCCTCGGTGGAGATCGACTGGTAGTAGGCCTGCAGCCGCTGCTGGTCGCGGGTGATGCGGCGCTTGAGCGCGTAGGCGTCCTTGGGCTTGAAGTAGCTGTACTCGCCGTACCCGGTGGCGGTCGGGTAGTCGGGGTCGGTGACCTTGCCGCGCTCGTCGAAGCCGACCGCGCCGTCCAGGGTGCCCTGCTTGGTGTAGCGGGGGTTGATCGGGAAGTGAATGATGTTCCAGTCCAGCGGGATGTCCGGGTTGGGCATCATCCGGTAGGCGATCAGCGCGCCGGTGTGTGCCAGGCGCAGCGCGAAGACGTCGGCGGTCTGGGACCGCACCAGTGCCATGCCGGTGTTGGCGGGCACGTAGCGGCGGCCGACGGCCGGGTTGAGGAGCTTGGCCGGGTCCTCGGGGTAGCCGGTGAGCGCCAGCCGGGTCTTGCGGGCGGCGTTGGTGCCCTGGCTGACCTGGGTTTCGGAGCTCCAGGTGTTGGAGATCTCCAGGCTGCCGTTGATGCCGATCTTGGTCTGCCCCGAGAACAGCGGCTTGGCGATGCCGACGCCGAGCGGGGCGGTGACGGTCATGGTGTCGACGTCGGTCGCGAAGTCGAACGAGAAGTTGAAGGCGGCGTCCGTGCTCCGGGACTTGCTGGAGGACAGGCTCTGCACCACTTCCTCGGCCTCGGTGAACTCCACCGAGGAGGCCCCGGTGTGGTCGCCGGCCCCGTCGACCAGGTTCTCCGAGGGCACCGGAGGGGCGCCCTCGACGTAGCCGACCAGCTGCGGGTCGAACTGGGCCTGGCCGACCCATTCGGTGATCAGATCGCCGACCTTGTAGCCGGTGACCAGGTGCCAGCGGCCGTCCCGGACGAAGCCGTAGCAGCGCTTGAGCACGCCCAGCGCCTCGCCCTTGGCGTCGTACTGCAGGTCGGCGTACTCGCTCGCGCCGGGGCCGCCGCCGATGCTGTCGTGGAACGGGGTGCGGACGTCGGCGAGGGCCGAGCGGACCTGGGCGGTGTCGGTGGAGATCGGGGCGGTGGAGAGCAGGATCCGGGGCCGCTTGGCGGAGAAGCCCAGGCTGTTGCCGCGCAGGCCCTCGTCCCGCACCGAGGTGGTGCCGGGCTCGGTGGAGTCGCGGTCGAACGGCCAGTAGCCGAGCAGGTGCTGCTTGTCGCCGCGCAGCCGGGAGAACAGGTTGTCGGAGATTTGCTCCGCGGTCCGGACGGTGCGCCAGATCCGTATCTCCTCCAGCGTCCCGGTGAACGGGTCGGCGGGCTTGCCGCCCTCCAGCCGGGCGCCCAGGGTGAGTTGGGCCTCGCCCCAGGGCGCGGAGTCCTGCGCGGTGACGGAGCCCTCGGCCAGCGGTTCGCCGTTGCGGTACAGCCGCAGCGGGCTGGCCGCCGAGTCGGGGTCGCGGGTCCAGCGGGCGCCGCGCAGCTTGGCCGGGAAGGAACCCGAGTGGTCGAAGGCGACGTTGCCGGCGTTCTCGTCGAAGGCCCAGCGGGCCAGCAGGCCCTTCTCGCGCGGGGTGACGGGCAGTCCGACCTGGCCGGCCGCCCGCACGGCGTTCCAGATCCGCACCTCGCTCAGGACGCCGGTCAGGCCGCGGCCGATCTCCAGTTCGCTGGTGTTGGTCTGCGCACCGGGCCCGCTGTACAGGTGGTTGCCGACCAGGGTGTTGCCGATGAAGAACCGGATGTACTGCTCGGGCTGGTCCGGCGCGGGCGGCTGGGTGCTGCCGGCGGCCGCGGGCGCGGGCTGGCGGCGCTCGCGCACCACGCTCACCTTCTGCACGGCGCCGGGCGTCAGGGCCTGGGTCGAGGCGAAGCGGACGGCCTTGCCGTCGGCCTCGGCGAACGCGAACTCCAGTCGGCCGTCGGCCAGGACGCCGAACTGGTACGGGACGCCGGCCTGCCCGCCGTCGACGACCGTCCCCTTGGCGACCAGGCCCATCGGGGTACCGATCCGGTCGATCCGGACGAAGGCCTCGACGGTCAGGTCCTCCAGCAGGTCCAGTGAGTCCTGCGACTCGACCGACAGGCCCACCGCGTTGTCCATCCGCAGCGCCCAGGACTGGGTGAAGGCGGCGGCCAGGTGCGCCCACTCGTTGCACGGGAACCGCTCCGCCGACTTCACCACCCGGTCGCCGACCCGGGCCACCACCTGGTAGCCCTTGATCGGGGACGGCGGGCTGCCCGGCGTGTCGACGGTCCAGTAGCCCAGCAGGCCCGGCTCCCGGCCGGACAGCCGCCGGTCGCGCTCGGCGGCGATCTCCCGCTGGGTGCGGACCCGGTCGAAGACCCGGATCTCGTCGATCCGGCCGTCCAGGTACGCGTTGCCGAACGACAGGCCGCCGATCACCAGCGGCCCGTTGCCGGTGTACGGGCGCCGGCGGTGTGGTGGCCGACCTCGATGCCGTCGCGGTAGAGGATCTGTTCGCGGGTGGCGTTCTTGTACACCGCGGCCCAGCGGTGCCACTCCAGGTCCGGGTAGGCCTGGGCGGTGTCCAGGTCGTCGGAGTACAGCCCGAAGCGGAAGGTCTCGGTGGGGGTGAACACCAGGTGCAGCGTCTGGTCGCGGACGCCGCTCGGCGTGCCGTGGACGAGCAGCGGCCCGGTGCGGCCCCGGGACTGGTTGCGCTTGGCCCACAGCTCGATGGAAGCCATCCGGCTTGTGTCGCCGGCGGTGGCGTCGTCTCCCACGCTGAAGCAGGGGAACGCACATGAACGCTCCGGTCTTGGAGAAGGCGGCAACCGCGACACCGAGTCGGACAGGCTCGTTGCGGTTTGCCAGGACAGGCCGCAAGCGCCCACCTACTGGCCTGCGTTTCCCGGCCGCCCCAGCAGCGTCACGCCCGCAGTTGTCGACGCGATCCGGTGCCCCGGCGTCCGCTGTGCCACCACTGCGGCGGTCGTGGGGCGCTACGCCCCGCTCCGCGGGTTCGCCGGGGCGGGGATCCCGCACACGACACAGTCAGCGGCCCGCTCGGCACCTACGAGGCATTCGGCGGCACGGAGCGATTCATCGAAGCCGTCGGCACACGTCACCGTGTCTCGCCCCGGTCAGGCGCGGTACTCAAAGGCGCCGTCGTCCACCGGTCGCATCGTGTTCGTACGCGCGGATCGCCCCTCACAACCCTGCGAGGGGCGATCCGCGCGGTCAGCGGGAGGTCGCGCGTCGTCCTGATCCGGTGTTCACCAGCCGTCGGTGAGCCGGAAGGGGCGTGTGAAGGAGGCTCCGCCCGTGTTGATCCATGTGTCGAGGACGCCGTAGGTGTCGTTGCGGGCGATGAGGTCGGCGTGGCCGGTGCCGCGGAAGTCACCGGCGACGGTCTGGGAGAACGGGCCCCAGCCGTCGGTGACGCGGACGCGGGCGGCGAAGGTGCCGTCCCCGTTGCCGGCCCACAGGTACAGGGTGCCCGTCGAATCCTCCCGCGCCATCAGGTCCGCGTGGCCGGTACCGCGGAAGTCACCGGCGACCGTCTCGGAGAACGCGCCCCAGCCGGCGGTCAGGTCGGTCCTGGCGGCGAAGGACCCGTCCCCCAGGCCCGCCCACTCGTACAGGTGCCCGTCCGAGTCGTCGCGGGCGACGAGGTCGCCGGTGCCCTTGCCGTGGAAGGCTCCGGCCGTCGTCTGGGAGAAGGTGTGGGAGGGCCTGGCCGGGGCGGGCCGCGGGGCGAGGACGTCGGCGAGGGCCGCGTTCCCGTTGGTGGTGAAGTGCAGGCGGTCGGAGGAGACGTAGCCGGCGAACGCGGCGCTCGGGTTGATCGGGTCGCGGGTCGCCTCGTCGAAGTCGTGGAAGCCGTCGATCTCCGTCGTCGTGCGGATCCAGCTGTTCACGCATCGGCGCACCTGGTCCCGGGCGGCGGTGTAGTCGCCGTAGCCCTGGAAGGCGGGGATGGTGGCCACGGTGAAGCGGAGCCCGGCCGCGTGCGCGCGCGAGGCCAACTGCCGGATCCCCGACTCGATCGCGGTGTCGGAGGCGTCGTCCATCGTGATGTCGTTGATGCCCTCGTACAGCACGACGCTCCGCACCCCGGTCTGGGAGAGCACGTCCCGGTCGAAGCGGTTGAGCGCGCTCTGGCCGAACCCGGCGCGTCCTCCCGTCCCGTCGGCGAGGATCCGGTTGCCGGAGATGCCCTTGTTGACGATGCCCTTGGGCGTCGGCTGGGCCCTGAGGGCGCGCCCGTAGTCGTCGGTCCAACGGGTGTTGGAGTCCTGGTAGGTGTGCCCGCCGTCCACCTGCGAGTCGCCGAGGGCGACGACCGTCCCGTCGCTGCCGGCGGCCGTGACGTCCAGACCGCTGAGGTAGGCCCAGTAGTCGTACCTGGCGGGGAGGTTGGTGCCGTCGGTGTCCTGGCTGTGGTCGGCGCCGTCGCCGGGAGCGGAGGTGTAGGAGGTGGTGAGCGTGTAGGGGTGGTAGGGCGCGGTGGTGATCCCGTCGGGGAGCCAGAGGCTGACCAGCAGGTTCCCGTCCGCGGCGACCGGGAAGGCGGTGGGGTCGCTGTAGATCTCGCCGCCGGGCGGGATGACGGCCCGGCCGGATCCGCCGAACGTCAGGGTGACGGGCGTGGCGGTTGCCGTGGCCGGACTCCCGTTCCGGGCCGCGGTCCCGTCCTGGGCCGCGATGGTGACGTGCCCGATGGTCACCGGGTCCGGGCTGAAGGTGTTCGCCAGGCGGATCCGGGCGGAGCTGCCGCCGATGCTGGTGTGGATGACCATGCGCAGCGTCTGTCGGCCCGTCACGCCCGAGGACGCGGGTGGTCCGGCCAGGCTCATGGCGGTGCCCCAACTCCCGGTCCAGGTCGAGGACGTGGGACGGGGTGCGCTCGTGCCGGACGCCGGCGCGGCAGCCAGCGGCCCGCAGCCGGTGGTCGCGTGCGCGGGGGCGGTGGGCGGCAGGCCGGCGAACGCGCCGACGACGACAGCGGCTGCCGCCATGGCGGACAGGCGGCTCCGCGGCGGGCGGTGGGCGACGTACACAGGAGTCCTTTCGCTGGGTACGGAAAACCTCTTTCCGCGCGGTCCAGGCGACGGATAATGGCGGCGCCCTCTTTCCCGGACGAGGAAATCCGATAAAGCGGCGAGAACTCTCGGAGCTCGTCCGCCACCCCACGATGCAATCACTCCCGGCTCGGAGTCCGCCATGTGGAACACCAGGCGGAAAGCATGGGGAAGTTCCTGCAGAAACCGCGCCACCAGGCATGATCCGCCGGTGGCGCACGGTTCGACGGAGGAGCGGATTCGTCCGGGACCGAACCGGATGGGCGAGAAGCGGACAGCTTGGCCTGATCGTACGTCAGTCGACTGTTGCCCACCCGCCGGATTTGCGATATACCGTCTCGAGCATTTCCTGCTCGACAATCCGCCAATTACCTCCTGGCGTGATTACCTGCCGACCTCGAATTAGGGGAAATCACATGGCAATCGGACGACGGCGACTCCTCGCCTCCCTCGCAGTCACTGCCCTCGCCGCACCCGTCCTGGCCAAGGGGACCGCGACCCGCGCCGCTGCGGCCACGAGTACGGGCGCGGCTCTGACCGCCGGCTCCGAGCCGCTGTTCATGCAGGTCGTCGCCCACGAGGACGACGACATCCTGTTCATGAACCCGGACCTGTCCAACGCGATCGCCAACGGCACGCCGTCCGTCACGGTGTTCGTCACCGCGGGGAACATCACCGGTGACCCGTGTTCGGGCTGCGGGGACCCCGCCGGCGATCCGCTGCGCACCTGGAACCGCCAGATGGGCGCCGTCAACGCCTACTCCCGGATGGCCGGGGTCGGTGACACCGACCCGTCGACCGACGAGATCGGGCACTGGATCGTCGAGGCGTGGACGGTCGCGGGCAAGCAGGTCGAGCGGTACATGCTCAGGGACCGGTCGGTGCACCTGATCTTCCTCAACCTGCACGACGCCGGGCTCGCCGATGTGCTGAACGGCGGCACTGACACCACGGTCGTCCCGAAGGGCAGCCCGATGTCCGGGCCGTCGACCTACACGGCGGCGGACGTCGTCGAGGTGCTGCGGCAGATCATGGTGACGTACCGGCCGACCGTGCTCCGGGCTCAGGACGAACTCCCGGACACCCGCTACAAGGGCGACCACTCGGACCACATCTCCGCCGCGAAGTTCGCAGGCGTGGCGGCGAGTCAGTACGGCGGCTCGCTGATCCAGGTGAACTACCGGGACTACAACATCAGCGACTGCCCGGTGAACCTGGACCCGGCGACGGTCGACACCAAGGGCGTGATCGTCTCCGAGTACGCCAGCCACGACCACTCGGGGAGCTACGAGACCGCCTGGTTCTCCCGGATGTACTACCGCTGGTCGCGGGGCACCTCCTGGGCCGGGCTGAACCAGGACGGCCGGCCGCAGGTCTTCGTCGTCCGGGCGGGCTCCCTCTACACCTACTGGCGCCAGTCGGACGGCAGTTGGGGCGGCCCGGCACGGTTCGCCGACCCGGGCGGGCGGCTGGCGCCGGGCATCGTGGTCGGCACCAACGCCGACGGCCGGATGGAGGTCTTCGCCCGCCGCCTGACCGACCATCACATCGTCTCCGTGCCGCAGACCACGCCCAACGGCGTGTGGCGGAACAGCTGGGCCGACCTCGGCAACCCCAACGCCGGGCTCAACAACGTGGACCAGGTCGGCGTGCCCGCGGTGGTCTCCTCCCAGGACGGCCGGTTGGAACTCTTCATCAAGAACGGCGGCGGCGGCCTCAGCTCGATCCGGCAGACCACCCCGAACGGTGCCTGGACGACCACCTGGGAGGACCTGCGCGGCACCGACATCCAGGACCCGGTCACCGCGATCCGCAACGGTGCCGGGAGGATCGAGGTCTTCGCCAGCACCCGCGCCGAGGTCCTCAACTGGTGGCAGACCGCCCCGAACGACGCCATCAACGGCCCGGTCGCGATCCCGAACGCCCGCCCGGCGAGCCCGCCCAAGGCCGCGCTCGACCAGGACGGGCGGATCGAACTCGCCTACCGCGAGGCCGGCACCGGCGCGATGCTGGTCAGCTACCAGACCCAGCTCGGCAGTTCGTGGAGCCAGTCCCCGGTCAACCTCGGCGGCCACGCGGGCGTGGGCGAGCCGGCGATGGCCACTCTCCGCGGACAGGTCGTCCTGTTCGAGCGCAACGGCGGTGGCGGCGTGAGCACCACCGCCCAGACCGCCCCGAACTCCGGCTACGGCGCCTGGCAGGACCTCGGCGGCACCGTCCTCGACTACCCGACCGCGATCGTCGGCAGCGGCGATGTCCTCTACGTGTTCGCCATCGGCACGGACGGCCGCGTCTACGTCCGTGCGGGCACCTCGGCCACCGGTTTCGGCGGCTGGCAGGGCCTGCCGCTCTGACCGCAGGTCTCGCCGTCCGGTCGGGAGCAGTCCCGACC